>DATEOQ010000309.1:0-10112 GCA_035273905.1 Candidatus Eiseniibacteriota bacterium
TAGAGGACCCATGGATGGCCCGTGAGATAGCCCTGGTGCACGCCGTAGGGGATGAGGAGGAACGGGAGGACGAGGAACGGCGTGATCATCCAGGCGGCGCGTCGCGGGCCGTGCACCACGGGCAGCGTACGGAAGCCGGCGGCGGCGTCGCCCTTGATGTCGGCGAAATCCTTGGTCGTGGTCGCGCCCAGGAGGAAGAGGCCGAAGATCGCGCCGATGTACCAGGGCTCGAGGCGTCCGAAATCGCGCACGCAGGACCAGCCCGCCACCTTCAGGAGGACGCCGCGCGGGATCGCGATCACGACGTTCGCGAGGTAGGGGACCGCCTTGAGGCGGAACGGCGGCGCCGAGTAGAGGACGGTGAGGACCGCCGCCGTCCCCGCGAGGAGCGTGCACTGCGGACCGACGAGGGCGGCGAGCACGAAGGCGGCGACGTAGAGCCAGCCGGCCAGCGTGAGCGCTTCCGCCTCGGTCACGCGCCCCGAGGGGATGGGCCGCCCCGGCTTGTTCACCCGGTCGGCCTCGAGATCGGTGACCTGGTTGAGCGTGTTCGAGGCGGCGTTCAGGACCGCGGCCATCAGCGTTCCCAGCGCGATCCGGGCGAGAACCCACGGCGTGAGGGGCACCGCCGGAGCGGCGCCCAGCGCGATGACGCTCCCCGTGAACATGCCGAGCGCGGGGGCGATGAGCGTGAAGGGGCGGGCGAGCTCCCAGGCGCGGCCCCACGCGCTCATCGGCTCACCGGGCGCGGGGCTCAGTGGAGGCCGAGATCCGTTCCGTCCATGTCCGCGGGGACGGAGAGACCGAGCCGCGTCAGGACGGTGGGGGCGAGGTCGATGATGCGGGCGTCCTTCTTGTCGAGCGGACGGCTCGAGAAGAGCACGCCGGGCACTTGCGAGGGATCCACCGAGCAGTGGTCGGCCGACCAGCGGCGCTCGTTCAGCTCGAACACATCGGGCGGGATGCCGCCCAGCGACGTCTGCCACGACACGCGATAGCCCTTCTCGAATCCGACAACGAGATCCGGGGCCTCGTTGAAGTAGGGGCCCCGATAGAGCTCCTCGCGCGCGTAGACGTGTCGCACCACCGGCACTCCGGTCTCGGGATCGGTGAGCGCACCGAACTTCTGGATCAGCTCCTTCCGGAGCGCGTCGTACTCCGCCCCCGGCGCCACGGTGCCGTCCCGCTCCCGGCCGCGCAGATTGACATAGATCTGGCCCAGCGCGAGCGCGTACGCGCGCGTCTTCGACCAGTCCACGTTGGGCCAGAACGTGCCGCGTCCGAAGAGGTCTTCGAGATTCCGGTCCCGCACCGGATCGGTCTTGGAGAGGGTCATGTAGCCGTTGCGCACGAGCCACGTGTTGATGTTCACCGCTTTCCGGAAGCTCGAGAAACCGTGATCGGAGACGACCATCAAGGTCGTCCGTCCGTCCTTGGTGCGCTTCAGGAACTGGCCTACGAGCGAGTCCGCCCGCATGTAGATCCGATCGATCGAGCCGCCGTAGCGCGCCGCGAGCTGGCGGTTGTACATGGGATGCTTTGGATCGATGAGCCGCCACATCATGTGCTGGACCTTATCGGTGGACTGGAACACCGTGACGAAGAGGTCGGGATCCATCTGCTTCACCGCGTCGAAGACGACCGCGCGCTGCCGGTTGAACGTGAAGTTCACGTCCTCGAGGAAGACCTTCTCGTCGATGGCCTCCTCGTTCAGGGCCCACGTGTCCTCGGGCCAGCCCAGCGTCTTGTAGAGCCCGACGCGCCGAGCCAGCTCGGCGCTATAGCCGGGCGGCTGCGAGATGGGCACCGGAGGCTTGCGCGGATCGAAGTTGATGGGGGAGAGATAGACCCGGAGCTCGGGCGACGCCTCGAGCACGTGGAAGCGTGCGATCCCGTGCACGGAGACCAGCGGCGCGATCGTGAACTGGATCGAGTACCAGTCGCTCCAGTCGCCCTGACGCACGGTCTGCACTCGGCCCTGGAGCGAGATCTTCACCACGCCCGGGTTGCCGCGGACCCGCTGGAACTCCACCGGGATCGTCAGGTCGGGGATGCGTCCCTCCGCATCGCGTGAGGCGAAGGGGTTGCGCGGACCGTGGACCACCGACCGCACCCGTCCGCTCGCGTCGACCCGGATGCGGACCACTTTGCCCCCCATCTCCGTATCGCCGACGCCGGTCGCGTTCGTGGCCCAGTAGGAAAAGGTGCCCATGGTGCCCCGAATGTCCGGAACCCCAAGCCCGGAGAGGAGTACGCCATTCTGTAGCGTCTCCGGCGGGAAGTTGATCGGGGCTTCGAGGATGACCGAGCGCACGCCGTTCCGGGACGCGATCTGCCAGAACGTCGTCCCCTTGCGATTGTTCACGACCGTCGGCGCCTTGGTGGGCAGGAAGCCGAGAGCGAACTTCCCCCGCTGGATCGTGACGGTGGAGAAGTCCGGGTAGTAGGTGCTCGGGTTCCGCCTCAGGAAGTCGTAGATCCGGGTCTTGCCCGGATTCATGCCGGTCGAGAAAGCCGACCAGGCCACCGGCGACTGCGCCGGGTTCGTGGTCGCCAGACGACGGTAGGCGCCGTGGTCTCGCATCCAGGCGAGGTTGGGGAGCTTCCCCTCGGCCATGAGGCGATCCGCGACTTCGGGATCCATCCCGTCGAACCCGAGGATGTAGACGCGCTGGCGCGGCTCGGCGCGGACCGGAGCGTCGGAGAGGGGAATGGCGATCGAAGCGGCGAGGAGCGCGACCGGCCCCAGCACCCGCACGACCCACTGGATATTTCGGGAGGTTGGCATGCGTGAATACCGGCGCCCGAATCGTAGCATCGCGATTCACGGAGTGTCAAACGAGCCGGGCGCCTTGGAGGTCGCCTTGACGCTCTTCGAGAGCGCTCCCTATAATCCGTCCATCAACCATTCTGGTCATCCCGCACGAGGGAGAACGCCCATCGGCTCCCGACGCATCGCTCCGAACGTCCGCGTATTTCTACGGCGCCTCGCCGTCTCGTCCTTCGTCGGTTCGCTCGCCCTATACCTCCCGGCCGTTGCGTGGGCCGCGTCCGTCCCGGCGCCCGAGCGCGTGCGCACGGTCGTGCAGGACGTACGGGGTACGACGCTCGAGTACGCCCCTGGCGAGACGCGCTTCGACACGCTCAGCGTGCGAGGCATTCCGTACACGCGCGTGTCGGTCGCTGGCGCGAAGGTCGAGGAGACGCCAGGGAGCCCGGCTCTCCCCACGGCCACGCTCCTGGTCGGCGTGCCGGACGGCATGAGCCCGAAGCTCACCGTGACGAGCGAGCAGTGGAACGAGCGGGCCGGTCCGCCCGCTCCGGTCCCTGTAGCGCATCAGCGGTTCGTCGGCGACGATCCGGCGCCTGTCACCGAGGTCACGTTCGAGCCCAACCCGCAGATCTACGGACGCACCGGCATCTATCCAGCGCGCGCCGCCGACATCGGCCGCGGCGGAGCGGTGGGCGAGCTCTGGGTGGTGCCGATCCATGTGCGCCCCGTGCGCTGGGATCCCGTGGCACGCGCGTACCGGATCCTCCAGCGCATGACGCTGCGGGTGGATTTCGTGTCCGCGACGGAGGCGGAGCGCACGCAGCGTCCCGCGTTTCGCTCCGGCGGCGACGCGGGCGTGTGGGGGCGCGTGCAGCAGGGGTTGGTCCGGAACTACGAATCGGCGCGCGCGTTCCCGATCCGCCCTCGCTCAGCGCCTCGTCCCGCGGCGCCCCTGCGCGCGGCGACGAATCCGGAATTCAAGCTCTCGGTGACGCAGACCGGGTGGACGTCGGTCTCGTACGCGACTCTCTCCGGCGCGGGATTCCCCCCCGGCATCGCGATCGCCACGATCGGCGTGAGCCAGCGCGGCTATGACGACGCCCTCGATCAGCCGACCGTGGCCCCGGTCGCCGTGGTGGCGCGCGACGCGAATGGGAACGGCACGTTCGACGCCGGCGACGCGATCACGTTCTACGGCCGGAGCCTCCGCGATCGCCTGGGCCCGGCGTCCATCGAGAACCGCTACACGTCGGCGAACGTCTACTGGCTCACCTGGACGGCGTCACCGGCAACAGCGCCCGATTCCACCACCGGCTCGATCGCGGGGAGTCCCATCACCCCGGGCTCGTTCCTCGATACGATCCACCTCGAGCAGAACGCGTACATGCTCGCCTCGCCCAATCCCGACGTGACGTCGCCCCCCGAGGCGGTCCCGTACATCTTCTGGACGCGGGGAAGCGAGGACGACAACAACGGAGATGTTTTCGAGACGCCGATTCCGTTCGTCGACGTGGACGCGACGCAGCCGTTCCGGATCCGCTCGTACTACCAGGGGCAGAACGCTTCGGTGCACAGGCTCAGCCTCTACTTCGTGAATAGCGCGGGACTCACCGACACGATCGGGGTCGATCGCACGTTCTTCAATCAGGACGTCTACATACACGACACCGGATTCACCATTCCATCGAGCCACATCGTCGGAGGCAACAACCGGTACCGGCACGTTGGGACGCGCCAGCTCCTGAGCGGCGGCTCCTTCATCTCCGGCAGCCGCGCCTGGCTCGACTGGATCGACGTCACCTATCCGCGGCTCTATCATGCGGTCGGCAACATGCTCGCCTTCGGGAGCGGGACGGCGCTCGGGCTCGTGGAGATGACGGTCACCGGCTTCACCTCGCCGAACATCGAGGTGTACGACGTCACCAATCCGCTCCTCCCCACGAAGATCACGAATGTCACGAAGAGTGGGACGGCTCCCTACAGCGCGACGTTCCGGACCGACGCCGCCGCGGGGGAGCGTCATTTCGTGGCGCTCGTGCCCGGGAGCGAGCTTCCGATCGTCGCGCAGCGCGTGGCCCAGGACAGCCCTTCCACCCTCATGACGCCGGATCCGTTCGTGAGCGGACAGAACACGGCCCGCTCCATCATGATCGCGCCGGAATCGTTCCTTCCGACGCTCGACCGGCTGGTGGCCCTGCGCCGCAGCCAGGGGTACGTGGTGCAGGTGGCAGGCGTTCAGGACGTGTACGACGAGTTCAACGGCGGCTTGAAGTCGGCGCTCGCGATTCGCCGCTACTTCCGCCACGCCTATCTCACCTGGACACCGCGGCTCTTGCATGGGCTCCTCGTCGGGGACGCCAGCATGGATTACCAGCACGATTGCACGACGAGCAGCGGCGATCTCGTGCCGACCTACCTGAAGTTCGAGACGATCTCGGGACCAACGGGAGCCGAGCTGGTGGCGCACGACAGCGAGTATTCGCTCAATCTGAGCTCGCTGCTCCCCGCGGACGGTGATTACCTGCCGAGCATCATCCTCTCGCGCATCCCGGCAGGCTCGCCCGAGGATCTCGACGCGTTCATCACGAAGATCCTCAACTACGAGAACTTCCAGTCCACCGACACGTGGCGCGCGCGGATGCTGCTCGCCTCGGACGATCAGTTCTCGACCGGGCTCTTCTCGTCGCTCGGCTACTGCCAGTCGACGGCGGAGGCGGAATTCCTGCAGACGAACCAGACATTCGCCGCGATCGCCGCCGGCTCGATCGGCGGACAGGACATGACGTCCGACTTCTACAGCCTCAACACGTATACCGACCCGCTTCCGACCAATCCCGATCCGTTCGGTAATCCCTGCCGGGATCTCATCCAGGTCGGGACCGCGCTCGCGCAGCCCGGGAACGGATACGACGCGTTCGAGTCCAAGGTGGCGACGGGCGGGCTCATCCTCAACGTCGAGTCGCACGCGAACCGGTACCTCATGGCGCACGAGCGCTTCTATTGCACCGGCTCTCCGCGCGGCGGATGCTTTCCCAGCGATCCGGGCCCGGGCGACATCAACAACGTCGGCCGTCCCATGTTCCTCATGGTGTGGGGATGCCACGCCAACCAGTTCGCCGACGGCCCCAGCTCGGGCGACGCCAAGACCGACAGCTCGGACGCCGTCGGGGAGCAGTGGCTCATGCTCAACAACCGGGGCTCGATCGCGTCCATGGGGAGCAGCGCGTACGAGTTCCTCGACACGAACGCGGCCTTCAATCTGGATGTGGCGGACGCGTTCTTCACCCAGCCCCCCGCGCCCACGAGCCCGCGCCAGGCGCGATGGATCCTGGGCGAGGTGTTCGCGCGGTCCCAGGTGGAGAACGGGTTCTCCAGCGATCCGCGCCAGGCGGTCATGAACCGCACGGTCAACCTGCTCGCCGATCCCATGCTTCGCATGGATGCGCTGCCGCCCCGAATCTTCGACGTGAGGGTCGACGGCACGAGCATCCCGGACGGCGGCCTCCTCGCCACCGACTCTCCCACCGACAGCGCCGTCGTGGTCGCGTCGATGAGAGATGAGGTCGCGATCGCCACGGTGTCGCTCTCGGAGCAGGACCTGGTGGGTGGGCCGGTTGTTCCGGTGGATTCGACGCTCTACACGGTGGCTGTCGCGGACTCGGGCCGCCAGGTGACGCTCACGACGCGGGTCCGTCCCCGCATCGGGAACTACGACCTCCAGATCCGCGCGACGGACCTGAACGGCCGCGTCCAGCTCTTCACGATGCAGGTGCGCACGCCGGTCCACTACTTCGCGAACGGCACCGAGATCGTGAACGGGGTGTTCGTGCCGAGCGGCGCGCGTGTCCGCGCGGACGTCATCACCCCCATCCCGGTCACCGCGGACTCGCTGGAGCTCTTCCTCGACGGCGTTTCGATCGCCGTGTCGAAGACCGGATCGGGCCGGCAGTGGTCGCTCGAGGCGCTGCCCGGATTCGGCCCGGGCACCCATACGCTCCAGCTCGCCGTGGGCGGACGCACCGCGGGCATGCAGCTCGTGACCTTCCAGGTGAGCGCCGAATTCACCATGCGCGGCGTCGCGGTGGTGAGTCCGAAGGTTCAGGGCACGGGCTGCGGCGGGTCCATCTTCCAGTACGAGCTCAGCTCGTCCGCCGACAAGGTGGAGCTCCTGCTCATGACCGTGGCCGGGCGGCGCGTCTCCTCCCTGCGCATGCCGGGGAACGCCGGCTTCAACGTCTACTGCTGGGACGGCCGCGACTCGGAGGGGCACGACACCGCGATCGGCGTCTATCTCTTCCGGATCCGCGCCACCGATCCCACCGGACGCACGGTGACCCAGGATGGCCGTATGATCCGCACGCGATGAGCGATCGCCGGAGCGGAAAGGCCATCTTCAAGGAGCTGTCCCAGCTCGTCACCGAGAGCCGCAATCCTCGTTCGCGCCGGCTCGACCGCCTCTCCACGCCCCAGGTGCTGCGGCTGATGAACTCGGAGGATCGCAAGGTTCCGATCGCGGTCGGGCGCGAGATTCCCAGGATCTCGAAAGCGGTCGACCTGATCGTGGAGCGCATCGAGCGGGGCGGACGGCTCTTCTACGTCGGCGCCGGGACGAGCGGGCGGCTGGGCGTGCTCGACGCGTCCGAGTGCCCCCCCACCTTCGGGACGCCGCGCACGATGGTGCAGGGGATCATCGCCGGCGGACGCCGCGCGCTGGTCCGCTCGATCGAAGGGGCGGAGGATGATGCGTCGGCCGCGGTCGCGGCCCTCAAGAAGCGGAGGGTCGGCGAGAAGGACATCGTGGTCGGCATCATGGCGAGCCGGCGCACGCCGTACCCGCTCGGCGCCATCGCCTACGGCCGGAAGGTGGGGGCCGCGACCATCGCGGTGACGGCGAATCCCGGCCGGGGGACGGACATCGACTGCGACGTGATCATCGCGCCCCGCGTGGGCCCCGAGATCCTGACCGGTTCGACGCGGCTCAAGTCGGGCACGGCGCAGAAGCTCGTGCTCAACATGCTCACGACCGCGACCATGGTCCGGATGGGGAAGGTCTACGAAAATCTCATGGTCGATCTCAGGACCGCGAGCCGGAAGCTCGAGGAGCGGACGAAGCGCGTCCTCATGCACGCGACCGGCGCGACGTACGAGGAGACCGACGCCGTACTCGAGCGGGCCGGTGGGTCGCTCAAGGTGGCGATCGTGATGAAGCGCGCGGGTGTGTCGCGCCGGGAAGCGGAGCGGAGACTCAAGGAGGCCCAAGGATGGGTGAGGACTGCTTGCGAGCCGCGCGCAGCGCGGCTCGGAAGGCGGGGTGGAAGGGGAGTCGGCTGAGGCGAGCTGTCGTGGCCGCCGTCGCGCTCCTATTTGGGATCGCCCTCGGCTCCGGCTGCGCGAAGTCCTCCTCCAAGAACGTCATCGTCTTCTGGCAGTTCTCCCCGCTCGCGGCCATCCAGCCCGTCCTCGACCGGTACGAGGCGGCACACCCCGGCGTGCACGTGCAGGTGGAGCAGCTCACCTGGCAGAGCGGCCGCGAGAAGATCGTGGCCGCGATCGCAGCGGGGCGTCCGCCCGACCTCTGCGAGCTCGGCTCCACCTTCCTCCCGGGACTCGTCGCCGACAGCACCCTCGTCGATCTCACCGACAGCACGGCCGCCCTCAGGTCGGATCTGGTCGGCTGGGACGTGTCGAGCTACAAGGGGAGGGTCTACGGGATCCCCTGGATGCTCGGAACCCGCGCTCTCTTCGTGAACGACAATCTCGTGAACGAGGCCAAGATGGACGCGGGCGCGCCCATCCTCACGTGGGACGACCTCCGGACCAAGGTCCAGGCGATCTCGGAGCGGTGCCCGGGTGCGCGCGGCTTTGGCATGAACGCCGGTGAACGCGAAATCCTCTTCAAGAAGTTCATGCCGTTCGCCTGGGGGAACGGAGGGAACATCCTCGACTCCGCGATGACGAAGAGCGTCATGGGGAGTCCGCAGAACATCGAGGCCCTCCAGTTCTATCTCTCGCTCAAGCCGTATTCACTGCTCGACCGCCAGGAGATGCACGAGCAGGCCTTCATCAAGGGGCGTCTCGGTGTCGTCATCTCGGGCCCCTGGCTGATCCGGAAGCTCGCCCAGGAAGCGCCCAAGCTCGTCTACTCGGTCCAGCTCATGCCGCAGCCGGCCAAGGACAGGGGAACGCACGCGTCCTTCGCGGGGGCCGAAGTGCTGGGGATCTTTCGCGGCTCGAAGAAGAAGGACGCCGCGCTCGACCTGGCGCGGTTCCTCGTCAAGCCGGAGAACACGATGCCCGTCTACGTCGCGACCGGGAACGCGTTCCCCGCGTCGGTATCCGTCGGCACCGATCCCTACTGGGACCGCTATCCGCAGGACGCGAAGTTCCTCGATCAGCTCAAGACCGCGGTCGGGCCGCCGCTCCATCCCAAGTGGGTCCAGATCGAGGAGATCGTGAACGGCGAGCTGGAAGAGGCGATCTACGGCAAGAAGACCGCCGAACAAGCGCTCCACGCCGCCGACCAGCGCATCGACGCGGTGCTCGCCTCTCCGTGAGGCGCGTCCGGGGCGCCCAGGGCCTCGCGCCGTGGGGGCTCTTCTTCGCCGCGTTCGGAATCTTCCCGCTCGTCTACGCGCTGGCGCTCAGCTTCCTCGCTTACAATCCGCTCCGCCCCGATCTCGTCCGCTGGGTCGGGCTCGACAACTACATTCGCGCGCTGCAGTCTCCTTCGTTCTGGCACGCGCTCCGGACCACGGTGCTCTTCGTCGTCGGCACGCTCCCCGTGACGCTCACGCTCGCGTATGTCGTCTCCGGCCTGCTCGCGAGCGTGCGCCGCGGTGCGGGATTCTTCCGCGCCGCGATTTTCTTTCCGGCGACCCTATCGATGGTCGTGATCTCGCTCGTGTTCAAGTCCCTCTACGCGGAGGAGGGGCTCCTGAACGGCTGGCTCGGCGCCTTGGGCCTCTCGCGCGTGCACTGGCTGCAGGACCCCGCGCTCGCGCTTCCGTCGATCATGCTCATGGATATCTGGGCGAGCGTCGGCTACTACGCCATCCTGATCCTGGCCGCCCGAAAGACGCTTCCCGAGGAGCAATTCGAGGCGGCGCGGCTCGAGGGGCTCACGCGGCTCCAGATCGAGCGCCGGATCGTGCTGCCGCACGTCCGGCCGGTGCTCCTCTTCGTCGTCCTTCTCAACACCATCCGGTCGTTCCAGATCTTCATCGAGGTGTTCGTGCTCACGCGCGGCGGTCCCCTCGAGAGCACGCTCACCCTCGTCTATCACCTCTACGAGCGCGCCTTCTATCACTTCGAGATGGGCTACGCCTCGGCGCTCGCGTAC
>DATEOQ010000310.1:0-3017 GCA_035273905.1 Candidatus Eiseniibacteriota bacterium
CCGCGAGATGCCGATCATCCTCGACGATTCGGTGGATCCCAAGTTCGGCACGGGGGCGGTGAAGATCACCCCCGCGCACGACCCGAACGACTTCGAGATGGGGCAGCGCCACGGGCTCACGCCGATCAAGGTGATGGACGAGAGCGCGGTGATGAACGAGAACGCGGGGGACTTCCGCGGGCTCACGCGCGAGGACGCGCGCCAGCGCATCGTGGCCGCGCTCGAGGACCGCGGCCTTCTCGTGAAGGTGGAACCGCACCGTCACGCCGTGGGGCACTGCGAACGCTGCGACACCATCGTGGAGCCGTACCTCTCGCTCCAGTGGTTCGTGAAGATGAAGCCGCTCGCCGAGCCCGCGTACGCGGCGGTCGAGAAGGGCGAGCTCGCGATCGTGCCACGGCGGTGGGAGAAGGTGTACCTCCGCTGGCTCGAAGGAATCCGCGACTGGTGCATCTCCCGGCAGCTCTGGTGGGGCCATCGGATCCCGGTGTGGACGTGCGAGGGGTGCGCGGAGCAGATCGTCGAGGTGGAGACGCCGACGACCTGCCCCAAGTGCGGCGGCGCCGCTTTGAAACAGGACGAGGACGTGCTCGACACGTGGTTCTCGTCGTGGCTCTGGCCGTTCTCCACGCTCGGCTGGCCCGAGAAGACGCCCGATCTCGACCGCTTCTACCCGTCGTCCGTGCTCGTCACCGGGCCGGACATCATCTTCTTCTGGGTGGCGCGCATGGTGATGGCCGGGTTCGAATTCATGGGAAGCTGCCCATTCAAGCAGGTCTACCTGCACGGCATCGTGCGGGACGCGCAGGGGCGGAAGCTCTCGAAGTCCCTCGGCAACTCGTCCGACCCGCTCGAGCTGATGGACCGCTACGGCTCGGACTCGCTCCGCATGACCCTCGTTCTCCTGTCGCCGCAGGGGAACGACATCCACGGCTTCTCGGACGAGAAGGTGGACCTCGGGCGGCACTTCGCGAACAAGCTCTGGAACGCGTTCCGGCTCGTGCAGCCGCACCTCGACGGCTTCGTGCCGGATGAGGCGAAGGCGCGGCCGGTTCTCAACGATGCGGACCTCTGGATTCTGAGCCGGGCGGCGGCCACGGCGCGCTCCTGTACGCGGAATCTCAAGACGTATCGAATCGGCGACGCGGCGAAGGACGTCTACGACTTCACGTGGCGCGAGCTCTGCGACTGGTATCTGGAGCTGGCCAAGCCGAGGCTCTACGCGGACCCCGGTACGCCGGACGCCATGGCCGTGCGGTACACCGTCACCCAGGTGTGCTCGACCGTCCTGCGCCTCCTGCATCCGTTCATGCCGTTCCTCACCGAGGAGCTGTGGCACGCGTTGCCAGGTGTGGAGGGCGACGTGTCCGTGGCCGAGTGGCCCACGACCACGCGGGCCGGCGCGCACCCGGCCGCCGAGGCGCGGATCGCTTTGTTGAAGGAAGTCGTGGGCGCGGTTCGAAACCTGCGTTCCGAAATGAACATCGCCCCCGCGCGGAAGGCGCCGATCCTGATCCGCGCGGAGGGGCACGAGGCCGATATCATCCGGGAGCAGCGCGAGTGGATCATCCTTCTCGGGCGAGGCGAGTCTCTGGAAGTCGGGCCGCACGTGCAGAAGCCCGAGGTCGCCGCGTCCGCGGTGGTGCGGCAGCACGAGATCTTTCTGCCCCTTGCGGGGTTGATCGACGTGGACGTGGAGCTGAAGCGGCTCCAGAAGGAATACGAGCGCGTGCTGCGGGAGTTCGACATCACGCGGCGCAAGCTCCAGAACGACGACTTTCTGGGCAAGGCCAAGAAGGAGGTGGTCGACCGCGAGCGCGAGAAGTTCGAGACGCTCGGGTCGACGAAGGAGAAGTTGGAGAAGAACCTGGAGGTTCTCAAGCGATGAGGGTGATTCAGGGGGCGTTTGGGTTGGCGTTTCTGGCGCTGGTCGGCGTGCTCGGCGTGGCTCCGGCTCTGGCGCAATCGGCGGCGAAGTCGGGCGACGTGCCGTTGTCCACCGAGGCGGGGAAGCAGCGCGACCTGTCGCTCTCGATCTACAACGACAACCTCGCCCTCGTGCGCGACCGCCGGCAGTTCACGATCAAGAGCGGCACCTCGGAGCTTCGCTTCACCGACGTGGCTGCCACCACCGAGCCGACGTCCGTGCGGCTTCGCTCCCTGGGCAAGCGCAGCATCGACGTCCTCTCCCAGGACTTCCGCTACGATCTCGCGACCGCGGATCGGCTCCTCGAGCGCTACCTGAACCGCGACGTCGAGATCGTGAGTACGAACGATCAGATCAAGCGCGGCACGCTGCTCTCGTACGATCCCACTTCGATCGTCCTCCGCGAGACGCCCGGCACGGTGCTGGTGATGAATCGAGCGGAGATCCGCCATGTCGCGCTCCGGGAGCCCGCGGAGGGACTGATCACCCGGCCCTCGCTCGTCTGGCGCATCCGGTCGAACGGCGCCGGCGAGGAACCGCTCGAGGTCTCCTACCTGGCGAACGCCATCTCCTGGCGCGCCGATTACGTGGCGACGCTGGAGTCCAATCTCAAGGGTCTCGACCTCCAGGGCTGGGCCTCGATCGAGAACCACTCCGGAACGACTTTCGACAATACGAAGCTCGACCTTGTCGCGGGGACCATCCACCGCGCGGGCTCGCCTGGGACTCCGATGCCCATGATGGACCGCGGCGTCGCCGCTTCCGCCAAGGGCGGGTTCGAGCAGTTCCAGGAGCGCAGCTTCTCCGAGTACCACGTGTACGAGCTCCCGCAGCGGGTGACGCTCGCCAACGACGAGGTGAAGCAGCTCGGCCTCCTCGAGGCCAAGTCCGTCCGCTCCACGCCGCGCTACGTCTACGACGCGCAGCGCGATGCCCAGCACGTCATCTCCACCGTCCAGTTCGCGAACACGGGCGGCGACCTCGGCGTCCCGATTCCTCAGGGCATCGTGCGGCTCTACCAGAAGGACAAGGACGGCTCGCTCCGGCTCGTGGGCGAGGACCAGGTGTCTCACACCGCCGTCCGCGATAC
>DATEOQ010000311.1:0-7963 GCA_035273905.1 Candidatus Eiseniibacteriota bacterium
GCTGGAGAGCACCCTGACACCGCACTGCTCTACGAAACGGCGATGCTCCTCCTTGCAGCGCTCGCGCTCCGCGACGTCGCGGGCGAACAGGATCGCGATCGCGTGCAGATCGGGACTCGCCAGATCGCCCAACCAATGGTCCGGGTGGTTCGCTCCGGTCGTGCCGAGGATTTCCGCGCGCGCCGCCATGCCCTGCTGGAACTCGTCGGGAAACGTGGCGAGGGATGCCTCATCGACACCGAGGGCGCGAAGGCCGTTCCACGTGAACGCCACAGTGATCCAGCGCGCGTCGAGACGCTCCGAGCCCACGGCCTTCGCGGTCCCGACTTTCTCGAGCATCCCCGAAAGCCAGGACCGGCCCTTGGCCGCATCGGGAAACGTCAGGAATTCGTAACGCGCCGCGAGCGCCGGCGTGCGCGTGAGCAAGAAGTGTTGAAGATCGTCCATCTCGAGCGGGGTCTGGGTCACGAACGGTTCCCTCACTGCATCTCGTCGAGCATGTTGGAGAAGGCCGCCTTCAGCTTCAGCGCCTTCTTGACCTCGTCCGCGCTCACGTACGGGTACTCGCCGTATTCGAGGAAGCTCGGGCACTGATGCTCGCGGAAGAACTTCACGACCGCGGGCATGTTCGTCTTCCAGTCTTCCGGCCATCCTTCGAGATTGGTGAACACGGTGGTGATACCGGTCGCGAGGAAGAGCGCCAAGGCATCCTCGAGGTACTTGTCGAAGTCGGTGTCGAAAATGCCCTGGTACATGAAGTGAAGGCCCGAACCCACATCGAACAGGATCCAGCGCAGGTAGTGGAGCCGGAGCGGCGCGAGCACGTCCGGGCTTCCCTTCACCGCTTCTTCGATCGTCTTCCCGTATTCCCGGATCGCGGCCTCACGGCCCGGGAGGACCTTGGCTACGATGGAAAATCCGTAGCAGGCGGGGGTCTTCGGATAGACGGGACCCCACCGTCCTTCTTCCTTCTTGAAGTAGCCTTCCTTGGGAATGGCCATCGCCGCGGGTTTCGTCCAGTCTTCGTGCGCCATGAAGGTCTCCTCAGGATCGTTACGCAGTAGCTTCGATTGGTGCCGGATCGATGTGTGGGCGGGATGCTAGCAGATCGCCCTTCCCATAATCGCGGCTTGGCAGAATCTGTGGGGATGTTGTCATTGCCGCCACGCCCCCGAGGCGGCATCCTTCTCCCATGGCCCGACCCAAGCAGCGCGTCCCGACCCCGCGGCGCCGGGCACTCCGTATCGCCGCGTTTGCCTATCCGGACGTCCAGATCCTCGACGTGATCGGACCGTTGGAAGTGTTCTCCCGCACCTCGCGATGGCTGGAGGACAACGGGCGACAGACCAAGGGCGCCTACACCGTCGAGATCCTCGGCCTCGAGCGCGGCCCGTTCCGCGTTTCCTCGGGCCTCCGCCTCTACGCCGACCACCGTTACGACGAGGTGAACGCCGGGATCGACACGCTCCTGATTCCTGGTGGTATGGGCACGGGGCGCTATTACGCCAACCGCTCCGTCCTCCGGTGGATTCGGAAGCAGTCGAGGACCGTCCGGCGGCTCGCGTCGGTATGCACGGGCTCCTTCTTCCTGGCTGAGGCGGGACTCCTGGAGGGCAAGCGGGCCACCACCCACTGGCAATCCTGCCCCAATCTGAGCCGGCGCTACCCGGGCGTGCGGGTCGAGCCGGACACCATCTTCGTGCGCGAGGGATCCATCTACACGTCCGCGGGCGTCACCGCGGGCATGGATCTGGCGCTCGCCATGGTCGAGGAGGATCACGGGCGCGAGGTCGCGCTCGCGGTCGCTCGCGAGCTCGTTCTCTTCCTGCGCCGCCCCGGGGGCCAGTCGCAGTTCAGCGCCCAGCTCGCGGTGCAGCTCGCCGAGCGAAAGCCGCTTCAGGAGCTTCAGACCTACATCATCGATCACCCTGACGAGGACCTCTCCGTCCCCGCACTGGCGCGCCGCGCTGCGATGAGCCCGCGGAATTTCGCCCGCGTGTTCACGCAGGAGGTGGGCATGACGCCGGCAAAGTTCGTCGCGTCGGCGCGAGTCGAAGCCGTGAAGCGGCTGCTCGAGGACTCGTCGGAGGGTCTGGAGCAAATCTGCGAGAAGAGCGGGCTGGGAACGGTGGAGTCGCTGCGGCGCACGTTTCTTCGCCACGTCGGTGTTCCGCCGGGCCAGTACCGCGAACGGTTCAGCCGTGCCTATCCATCCGGCAGCAGAGCTGCTGCCTCGCTACGAAGGAGGACTCCATGAAGCCGTTCTTCCGCGCTGCACTCGTCCTCGGCCTCCTGGCTCTCGGAGCTTGGGCCCTCACCGGAATCGCCGCCGAGTCATCCGGCAAGCACTACGTCTGCGCACCGTGCGGCATGGATTGCGA
Source organism: Candidatus Eiseniibacteriota bacterium (assembly GCA_035273905.1). GTDB lineage: Bacteria > Eisenbacteria > RBG-16-71-46 > SZUA-252 > SZUA-252 > WS-9. The sequence goes on from DATEOQ010000311.1 coordinate 2,382, forward strand.
CGCCAAGGTCTACGACAAGCCGGGAACCTGTCCGGTTTGCGGCGTCCCGCTGGTCGAGCAGGCATCGGCTGCCGCCCAAGCTCCTACCACGAAGGTCGCGTTTCTCATCTTCACCGGCGTGCAGCCCATCGATTACGTGGGGCCCTACGAGATCTTTGGAGCGGCGGGATACGATGTGTACACGGTCGCCGAGACCGCGGACCCCATCAACACGACGTTCGGCATGAAGGTCATGCCGAGGCACACGTTCGCGGACGCGCCCCAACCGGACGTGCTGATCATCCCGGGAGGCGGCGTGAAGGCTTCGCGCGAGAGCAAGGCGACGCTCGACTGGATTCGAAAGACCTCCGCCAACGCCAAGATCACGATGTCGGTGTGCAACGGCGCCTACATCCTCGCGAGCGCGGGGCTTCTCGACGGCCTGAAGGCGACGACGACGGCCGGGCTCATCAAAGGCCTGGGTGAGGAGTTCCCCAAGATTCATCTCGTCTACGACCAGCGCTTCGTGGACAACGGCAAGATCATCACCTGTGGCGGCCTCACGTCGGGCATGGACGGCGCGATCCACGTGGTGTCGCGCCTGGACGGCCAAGGCGCCGCCCAGCAAGTGGCCCTGGGCGAGGAATACGACTGGAGCGCGCGCAGCGGCTTCGCGCGGGCGAGCCTGGCCGACCGGCTCATTCCGAGCGTGCACCTCTCGGAGATGGGCACGTGGGAGGTCGCGAAGACGGAAGGATCGACCGAACGATGGGAGATCGCGGTGCGGGGAACGTCGGACCTGACCTCAGGCGAGCTCCTCGATCGCATCAATCAGGAGCTGGCCAAGAGCGACTGGAAGAGCGCGCCCGGGAGCGCGAAGTCCAAGGATCGCTCGAGCCACTGGACCTTCCGCGACGCACAGGGCTCGCCGTGGCAAGGGACGGTGACGGTCGGCGAGCGCGATGCGGACCGCCGCTACACCATGGCGGTCACGATCGCGAAGGAACGTCCCAAGGCGGGTTGAGCATGGCGGGCCCGGACGGTGTGCAAGGCCGCCCGGGCCTCTCTTACAGCATCAAATCCCCGCCGTTGATGTCCCACGATGCGCCCGTGATGTATCCCGCGGCCTCGGACGCGACGAAGCAAATCAAGTCCGCGACTTCCTCGCGCGTCCCGAGCCTGGCGATAGGGTAGCTGGCCGCGATGGCGGCCAGCTGCTCGTCGGTAGCGTGCTCGCGCGTCAGCTCCGTGTCGATCATGCCCGGGCAGATCGCGTTGACCGTGATTCCAAACGGCCCCAGCTCCTTGGCCGCGGCGCGCGTGAATCCCTGAAGACCGGCCTTCGATGCCGTGTAGTGCACCCCGCCCAGCGTGCTCACCGTCTTCCCCGCGAGCGACGAGACGTTGATGATGCGGCCGTAGCTCTGTGCCTTCATGGCGGGGACCGCTGCCTGGGTGAGAAGAAAGGGCGCGGTCAGGTTCACTTCGATGGCGCGGCGCCACTCGTCCGCGGTGAGATCGTGGAAGCGCGTGGACTGCGCGTAGGCTGCGTTGTTGATGAGGATGTCGAGGCGTCCGAAGCGCTCCAGGACTCGTCCGACGAGTGCATCTGGCTTGTCGGTCACGTCCCCGGGCACGGCAAACGCGCGCCCACCAAGCTGGCGCGCCAGCGCATCGGCTCGTTCGGAGTCCCGGACGTTGACCGCGACCGATGCCCCGCGCGCGAGGAGCCGCTCCGCGGCCGCGCGGCCGAGCCCCCGCACCGCGCCCGTGATCAGCGCAACGCGGTCGTCAAAGTCATGCGGAGAGGGATTCACGCCGGAGCCAATGTAGCACAGAGGTTGTGACCCGGGACGCGCTCCGTCGTAAACTCCCCGCCGAGGCCACGTGGTCCGATTCGAGGACCGGAGCGGCGACCATGAGCGCGAACCGACAGTTCAACTTCGTATCGGCGGCGATCGTCATTCTGGCGATCGTGATCGTGGTCAAGACGGCGATGCTGCAGGGCCGGTTGAGCCCCACGGTCACGTTCGTGGCCACCGCGCTGTCGAGCGCGTCCGTGATCGTTCTTCTCATCGCGGCCATCGCGGTCTGGGCCAATCTGACGTCCATCGTCGACTGGTTCCGGATACGCGTTCCGTCCGTGATTCACGACGAGGTTCTGGGCGACCTCACCTATCGCGACGGAACATGGTCCGCGCACCCCGATCCGGGAGCCTCGGTCTGGATGTTTGGGCGGCGGAGCGGCCCCGATCCCGAGCTCGTGCGAGCGGGGTCGGAGGCGTGGACGAAGGTGATCCCGCTCGAGGCCGCGGCTCGATCCTATGCCGAACGATGGGGCGTCCCAGCGGAGAAGATCGGATCCCTCAGGGGCATTCAGGCGGAGTGGACGGGGTCGAAAGGGGCTCGTCGGGTGCTCATCCTGGTTGGATTCAAGCTGATCGAGGAATCCGACGTTCTGGACGTGATCGTTCGCGACGGTGAGCCCATCGAGGTGGATCTCCACTAGGAGCCGCGAATCACGGCGCCTTTCGGCCGGACTTCGTCCTCGTTGCGATCCTCTCCTCCGCCGACGCCCACCCCGCATCGAACGGCTGTCCCTCGCGGTCCAGATCGATCACGAGCGGGGCGTGGTCCGAGGGCGTGGGCTTGCCCTTCCGCGCCTCGCGATCGATCTCGGCCCAAACCAGTCGCGGCTCCAGCGGCCGTGTCACGAGCAGATGATCGATCCGCATCCCGATGTTCTTGTGGAAGTCTCCGGCGCGATAGTCCCACCACGTGTAGCGCCCAGGCTCGTCGTGATGGAGCCGGTAGGCGTCCAGGAATCCGCAGCGCATGAGGGTGGCGAACGCGTCCCGCTCGCGCGGGGATACGTGCGTGCCGCCATGCGCCGCGGCCGGATTCCACACGTCCCCGTCCGAAGGAGCGACGTTGAAGTCGCCGCCGATCACGAGCGGGTCCTCCGGACTGGAGACCTCGCAGACCCAGCGCGTCAAGCGGTCGTACCAGAGGAGCTTGGCTTCGTAGAACCGCGATCCCACCACGCGTCCATTCGGCGCATACACGCTCACCACGCGGACGTCGCCGCAGCGCGCCGCGATCATGCGCGCCTCGGCAAACGGCTCGTCATCTCCCGCATCGGCCGTCTCGGATGGATGCATCGCCTCGCCAAAATTGGTGACGACATCGGCGATACCGAGGCGACTCGCGATGGCCACGCCGTTCCAGCGTCCCTCGCCGTGATGCGCGAGCTCGTAACCAAGGCCCCGGAATACGGCCATGGGCGCATCCGCGTCCTTCAGCTTGGTCTCCTGCATCAGGAGGACGTCCGGTTTCGCACGATCGAGCCACCATACGACCTTCTCGAGGCGTGCTTTGAGGGAGTTCACGTTCCAGGTCGCGATGCGCATCGGTCGAATGTACCCCGCCAGGCCCCGTGCCGCAAAGCGACGGACCGCAGACCATGGGCCTTCCCTTCCCCCTGGTCCGGCGCGCTAGAATCACGGGTCCCTGACGCCTTCCCTTCGACAATGAGGATCCCCGCGATGGCACAAATAGCGAAGAGTCCCTACGAGTCAACCGAAGCACCTCCCGCGAACGCGGCACCTTCTCCGTCCGCTCAGCTCGTGCAGATGGCCATGGGGCACTGGGTCTCCAGCATCGTGTTCCTGGCCGCCGAGCTGAAGATTGCCGACCTCCTGGCGTCCGGAACGAAGACCGCCGAGGAGCTGGCGGGGCCAACGGGTACCAGTGCCGGGCCGCTCTATCGCTTTCTCCGCGGCCTCTCCAACCTTGGCATCCTGACCGAGAGCGCCGACCGTCGCTTCGGCTTGACGCCGCTGGGCGACGCGCTCAAGACCGGCGCGCCTGGCGCCGCACGCGCCTCGATCCTGACCATCGCGAGCGACTGGTGGACCGCCGGGTGGCGGGAGCTTCCCTACTCGGTGCGAACCGGCGAGAGCGGATTCGAGAAGGCGCTGGGGATGCCCATCTTCGATTACCTCCAGAAGCATCCCGAGAAGGCTTCTCTCTTCAGCGAGACCATGATCGGCGTCCATGGCGAAGAGCCCGCCGCCGTCGCCGCGGCGTACGATTTCTCCGGCATCTCGACGCTCGCGGACATCGGCGGAGCGAACGGCCATTTGATCGCGACCGTGCTGGCGAAGAATCCGAAGATGCGCGGCATCCTCTTCGACCTTCCACACGTGGTCGTCGACGCGCCGGCGATGCTTCGGGCGCGCGGCGTGAGCGACCGGGTGAAGATCGAGGAAGGGAGTTTCTTCGAGCGTATTCCCGAAGGCGCCGACGCGTATCTGCTCTCGCACATCATCCACGACTGGAGCGAGGCGCAGTGCGTGGCCATCCTGGGCCATTGCCGGCGTGCGATGCGTCCGGACGCGCGGCTCCTGATCGTGGAGATGGTGCTCCCGGGCAACGATCAACCGCATCCCGGCAAGATGCTCGATTTGATGATGCTGGTCGGACCGGGCGGACAGGAGCGAACCGTACCGGAGTACTCCGCGCTCCTCGAGAAGTGTGGCTTCCGCCTGACGAAGGTGGTGCCGACGTCGACCCCGGCGAGCGTCGTCGAGGCAGTCCCCGCCTAGAACCAGGAGGTTCCGATGCTTCGATTGCTGGCAGCGCTTGCCGTCATCCTGACCTGTGCCCCGAACGCCTTGGCCGCGTCCTCGACCAAGTCCAAGCCCTCGACCTCGTCGTCCACCGCGAAGGCGGAAGCCGAGATTCGCGAGGCGATTCGTAACTACGACGACGCGCTGCGGCGCGGCGATACGGCCGCCGCGGGGCGCTTCTGGGCCGACGAGTACATGTTCATCAACCCAGCCGGCCAGCGTCTGACGCGTGCGGATCGCATGGCCAACGTGCAGGCGGGAGCGACCGCATTCGATTCCCTCGCCCATGCCCCGGACGAAGAAGTGATCCGGATCTACGGTAACGGCAATGTCGCCACCTATACGACGCGTCTCCACATCACCGGACGCTACAGCGGTCAGGGGCAGGAGGGTTACCTGCGCGGCCTCGTGGTCTGGGTGCGGCGTGAGGGCCACTGGCAGCAGGTGGCCAGTCAGCTGACGCCGGTGGCAACGCCCTAGTCGACCGCGGGAGGCATCATGGAACGGAAGCAAGCGAGTGACTATCCGCAAGATCTACTGAACCTCTTCGACAAGTACGTCCATGGCGGGATCGACCGGCGTGGCTTCCTGGTCGGCGCCGCCAGGTTCGCCGTAGGCGGCGTGACCGCGGCGATGCTGCTCGACGATCTGTCGCCCAAGTTCACCGCCGCCCAGCAGGTGGCGCCGAACGACAGGCGCCTCTCCACCCAGATGCTGGACATCGCGTCGCCCAAGGGCAGCGGCACGGTCAAGGGCTATCTCGCTCGACCCGCGAACGCCGGCGACAGGAAGCTCCCGGGCATCCTCGTCGTTCACGAGAACCGCGGACTCAACCCTCACATCGAGGACATCACGCGCCGGCTCGCGCTCGAGGGGTTCATGGCCCTGGCTCCGGACGCGCTGACATCGCTCGGCGGCTATCCCGGGGACGAGGACAGGGCGCGCGAGCTGTTCCAGAAGCTCGACCAGGCC
>DATEOQ010000312.1:0-2857 GCA_035273905.1 Candidatus Eiseniibacteriota bacterium
GCCGCCCAGCTCGAAATCGCTGTTGTTGAAATAATCGAAGTGTTGCGTGAAGCCGATCATGTGCTTCGAGTGCTCCGTTCCCATGATCGGCGCGACCGCGAGGAGACCGATGGTCTGCAAGCGCCCGATCGTCTGCTTGTCGTTGAAGTTGAGCTGGAAGCCGAAATCGAACGTATCGAACGGCTTCTTGTGATCCCCGAGGAACGGATCGCCAACCGTGGCCGCGATCTCCATGAACGCCCGGCTCGTGTCGGCCTCCCAGAGATGGCCCTGTCCCGTAGTCCGGATGCCGACACGGTACGAGACGTGGCTCGAATGCGGAAAACGGTCCGGCGGATTGGGCTGGACCCGGGTGAAGTCCCCCGTGACCAGCCGCGTGAAGCCGCGGACCGGATTGATCAACGTTCCGCCGAGCTCGCCCCAGGTCCGGCGGGAGCCGGTGGCCGTGTTGTCCGTCACCATCTGCGACAGACGGAAGAAGACCTCCCCCAGGGACATCCCCCCCATGCTGGTCAGGATCCAGTCGTTGATCGCCGGATGGTGGACCTCGCCGAAGTACTCCCACATGAAGCTGCCGGCCCAGGTGTAGGGCACCGATCCCCAGTACGACATCCCGTTCGATCGCGCTGCGTTGAAGTAGAGGTCTCCGTGGTACGGGTGCGCGTACATGTTCGTCGAGAAATCGTTGTCATCGAACTCGAATCCGTTCTGGATGTTCTCCTCGAACGAGTTGAACCCGATACGGAAGCCGGGATTGCTCCCGTTCTCCCGGATGTAGCGGTCGTACGTCCAGACGAGCGTGTTCACCATCACTACTTCGCTCGCGGCGAGCAGCGGGCGTCTGACGGAAACGTAGCCCTCCGTATCCGGCCTGCTCTCGATTCGAACCGCGGTTGCGCTGTCGGGCAAGACCGGCGGTCCGTCGTCCTGCCCGCGCGCTGGCGCGGACACGGCGAGCCCGGCGACCAGGGCCAGAAGGCACAGGAGGATTCCCCTTCGAGCAGTCATCGCCAGGTTCGATCGCATCAGAAGAGCCCCAGTCCCGCGAAGACCAGAGGCTCCGTCTCGAAGGGCGCGTCCAGGCGGTACTCGTCCCAGATCCGCGCGACACCGCCACCGGCGAAGCCCTTCGCCTTCCGGCTGAAGGTCCGCTCGACCATGGCCCGCGCCTGCAACGCGAAGTGCAGACGGTCATTTTCATTCGGGTCGTCGGTCTTCTCCGGGATGTAGTGGGCATATCCCAGGTCGATGCCGATGCTCGTCCCCCGCCCTGCAGGGATCGCGTAACCGTAGTTCCAGGTTAGGATGAGCGTGTTCGAGACGTCCCCCTCGAGATCCGGCATTCCCGCCGTCAGCATCGAGTAGAAGCGCCGAACGGACGTGAACACACCCGTGTTGACCGCGCCGAGATTGCTCCCGTAGGTGATCCAGTCCACGTCGCCGTTGTGCGCCAAATTGATCATTCCGATCGGAACGCCGCCCTGTTCCTCGGCGAAGTTCACGGCGCCCATCTGGAGGCCTTGGGCGTTCGTCGCGAAATTGGCGACGCCGATCTGTGTTCCCTCGCTTCGCGCCGCGGCGTTTGCGCCGCCGAGCTGGAGTCCGATCATCCGGTCCGTCACGTAGTTGAATCCGGGCGCGACCTGCCAGCCATCGAAGGAGCGCCCCACGACGTTGGCGGCCCCCGCGAGCTGGAACCCGCGAGCGCCCGCATCGGCAAGGTTGAAGAGGGTGGTGAGCTGAAGGCCCGACATGCCTCCGCCGGCCACGTTGAAGAGTGCCGCCGTCTGGACGCCGCGGAGACGACCTCGGGCCAGGTTCCCGACACCGCTCACATGAATTCCACTCACGTCCTGCATCACGTAGGAAGCGATACCGGTGAGATGAATGCCGCTGGCCTTGCCGTAGGTCTGCGCGTAGATCCCCGTGATCTGGACCCCGCGTGCTTCTCCCCCGGTCAGCGTCACGAGCCCGTGGAGACCGAGCGCGTCGACGGAGCCGACCCGACCGTAGAGAACGGAGAGGTGAACAGTCGTGGCGACCTGCGTGCTGCGGTTCGTGGCGATGGGATAGAGAAGTGAGAGCACGATCGGGCTCTTGCTCTCGGCGGCGCTGCTCGTCGCCGGGAGGAAGAGCGCCACGAGCATGAGGCCCGCCGTCATGACGCGCGTGGTCATGTCAGAAGTACCAGTTCAAGCCGATGGTCACCGGGATGAACCACGCCTTGTCGAAGAAGTCCTTCCCGACCGCGTGATAGTTGGCCGTGACATCGAAGGCGAGCGCCGCGGGCCTGGAGATCCGGAACTCGTAGCCACCGCCTACCAGGTAGGCGGTGCCACCCTCGTCCACCGTCTCCTCGTGATGGCTCGAGTCAGCCACGGTCGGGTGCGTTCCAAACGCGACGCGCGCATTCACGAGTCCCATGCCGGCGCGGAGATAGATGCCTCCTGTCTCGTGCTTCGGGTCTCCCGGGAAAACCGTGATCGCGGCGCCGAACGTCTGGAGGCTGACGCGCACGGTGCCGTCGCTGTCGCCTTCCTCGTGCACCCACTGGAACTGCTCGTAGCCGAGCATGGCGTGGCGGCCCAGCATGTGGCCGAACCGCAGGCGTGGCGTGGACCCGTCTTCCCACAAGGATTTGAGATGAAGGCTGTCTCCGGTGGTGATGTCGGCTTTGGAAAAACCAAAGCCGATGCCAGCCACCCACCCGGTACGAACGTGCTCGTAGAGAGCGAAGGCGGGGCGAGCGGAGAACGTGAGGAGGAGTAGCGCGAGGCAGCCGAGCAATCGAGCCATGGAGGGCCACCGCGCGGAGGGATTCATGGACCCGCACCCTAGCACGGCCCCGGGCGCCGTC
>DATEOQ010000313.1:0-2911 GCA_035273905.1 Candidatus Eiseniibacteriota bacterium
TCGGCGCGTAGTCCTTGCTCGCGATCCCCGGTCCGAGAAAGGCCACCATCACCTGCGCCTGGGCGGCGGGATGATTGATGAGGTCACGTCCCGCGGAGGAAGCGGGAGCGAGCGCGCGCTCGGGGACGGTCCCCTCGCCTGCCGGCATCTCCGCGAAGAGCCGTCGTACCTCCGCGACGACCTCGCGTGCAGAGACGTCGCCGCTCACCGACACGATGGTACGGTTCGCCCGGTAGAAGCGCTGGTAGTGCGCGAGGAGCGCGGCGCGATCTACGCGGGCGACCACCGGCCCGCGCCCGAGCACGGGCAGCGCGTACGCGTGGGGCCCGTAGACGCGCTCCATCATGGTGTCGTACGCGCGCTGGAAGGGCTGGTCGGCCCGGCTCTTGATTGCGCTCTGGACCGAGCGCCGCTCGGATTCGATCTCGGTGGCCGGCAGGGTGGGCCGGAGGGTCACGTCGGCAAGGAGCTCGAGCAGCCGGCGCCAGTGCCTGGCCAGGGCGACGCCGCGCACCTCGGAGTTGTCGACGTCCCCCGAGGCGCTGATCCCTCCGCCGATCTCCTCCGCTTCCTCGGCGATCTGCAGCGCGGTACGCGTCCGCGTGCCTTTCACCATCACCTGCTGGAGCAGATTGGTGATGCCTGCGTTGTCCGGAGTCTCCCATCGGGATCCCACGCGGACCATGATCGAGACGGCGACCACCGGTACGCTCGGGTTCTGGCGGACGAGCACCGTGAGGCCGTCGGCGAACTGATCGCGCCGTATCGGCTCCGCCGCGCGCACGGGCGTTGTTACGCCGGCCCAGCCGAGCAGGAGCGCCAGAGTCAACCCGACCGTCCGGGAAGTCATCGCACCTTGTCCCGCGGAAGGAGGGCGAGACGAGCGCGCTCGGTGCCGAGATAGGTTCGCGCCGCCGCCTGGATCTGTTCGCGTGTCACCGCGCGGATGCCGTCGAGGTACTTCAACTCCCCTTCGAGGGTCCAGAGGGTCTCCGCCATCCCGTACGCGTAGGCGCGGCCTTCCGCGGTCTCGATCGAGAACACGTGGCGGCTCTCCGCCGCCGTCACCGCGCGGTCGCGCTCGGCCTGGGTCACCCCCTCGTCCTGGAGGCGCTTGACCTCGGCCAGCACCGCCGCTTCCACTTTGTCGAGATCGTCGGGCTCGAAGAGGGCGCTGATCCCGATCATTCCCGCGCCCTGCAGCGCGCTGTAGGACGCTCGCACCGAGCTCACCAGCTGCTGGCGCTCCCGCAGCGCTTGGTTCAACCTGGAAGTCTGAGAGCCGCCCAGGATGTGCACGAGCAGATCGGCCGCGAACATGTCCGAGGCGCCCAGCGGCGGGGCCAGCCATCCGAGCGCGAGGGAGGCCTGTCGCTCCGGACGCGCACGGACCTCGCGATACGAGTCATCGAGAGGACGGGGGGCGGGCGGGATCGCGCGCCGGTGTCCCTGCGCGGGCACGCTCGCGAAGGCGCGGGTCACCGCGGCGCGCACCGCCGCGGGATCGACGGCGCCCACGACGACCAGCGTCATGTTGTCCGGAACGTAGTGGCGCTTGTAGTAGCCGCGCAGCGTCTCCTGGGAAGATGCTCGCAGCATCTCACGGTCGCCGAGCACCGCCTGGCCGTACGACTCGCCCCGGAAGGTCAGATAGAAGAGGCGGCGTCCGAGGAAGTTCCGGAGATTGTCCTCGCCCAGGCGCATCTCCTCGAAGACGACCTCGCGCTCCCGCGCGAGCTCGACGGGATCAAACACCGAGTTGAAGGCCATGTCGGAGAGGATGTCGATGCCCTGGGCGGCCCGCGAGGCGGGCAGAAGGATGTAGTAGAAGGTATAGTCCCAGGAGGTGCCTGCGTTGGTACGGCCCCCGACGGCCTCGATATCGCGATCCACGAACCCGGCTCCGCGACTGCTCGTGCCCTTGAACAGCATGTGCTCGGCGAAGTGCGAGAAGCCGCGCTCACCCGGAAGCTCGTCGCGGCCTCCGACGCCTACCCACAGGTGAAGCGCAACGACGTCACTCACCCGATGTTCCTGGATAATGAGGCGCATGCCATTTGGCAGCACTTCTCGCGTGGGACCTCGGGTGGCGCTGGCGGCATGGTCCCGTGGGGGGGTGGCGCAGCTTGTGCCGAGGAGGACGGCCGCCAAGGTAGCGGTGAAACAGGCGGCGAGACGAACATTCATCGCGCTGAAGCCTAACAGACTTGAATACCCCTCTCAAGGATGGGAGGGGAGGCCCGCTGAGCTCCTTGCTAGGCAGTTTGGCGAAGAGCCGCTAGCCACAAGCCGGGCATAAAGCCCCTCGTGGTCTGGGGAGAAGGGGGATGGCTTGGAACAAGCTATTGAGTTATATAGTGTTTCTGTCCGTCGATGACGATGGCATCCCGTCTGCACTCTCTTCACACGATTCGCCGGAAGGATCGGCAGCGTCGATGGGGGAGTAGCGGTCGGGCAGTTAACCATCCGGAAAGGAAGGGTACAAACGAGATGAAGAAGGTTTTGGCGACGGTGACCAGCGCAGTGTTCCTGGCCTCGCTCTCGGTGTCGGTCAGCTCGGCTCAGACCAGCTGCCCGCCTGAGGTGGCCCAGGCGAAGAGCATGCTCGAGCAGCGTCAGCAGGTGTCGCGCACGCAGGATGTGAATGCGCCTCGCTCGCTGGCTGGCGCGCGGACGCAGGACGTGAATGCGCCCCGTACGCAGGATGTCAACGCTCCGCGGGTTCAGGAAGTGCAAGCTCCCCGTTCGCTGGCTGGCGCGCGGACGCAGGATGTCAACGCGCCCCGGACCCAGGACGTGAACGCGCCCCGTAGCCAGGGTGTGAACGCGCCCCGCACGCAGGATGTGAATGCTCCGCGGACGCAGGATGTCAACGCGCCCCGGACCCAGGACGTGAACGCGCCCCGTAGCC
>DATEOQ010000314.1:0-2947 GCA_035273905.1 Candidatus Eiseniibacteriota bacterium
CTCGCCGCCCTTCAGGACGGTCGAGCCGACGTACTTGAAGGATGCGTAGCCGAAGGTGGCCATCAGCCCTTACCCCCCTTCTCGCGGCGCGCCACGATGTAGCGCCCCTCGAGCGCGCGGTCCTCCGCGAAGACGAGCGACTGAGCGGCGCCGTCGGTGAGCTTCGGGTCGGCCTTCTTCTTCTCGGCGACCTTCAGCGCGATCTCGGCGAACACGTCCGGCGGAGCGGCTCCGCCCTCCGTGCCGATGTTCTTCGCCAGGATCGACTTGTACTTCCGCTTGTTGATCTTGGACTGCGTGCGGTCGGGCTCCTTCATGTAGTCCACGATGAAGTCCTCCCGCTCGACGGCGTCGATCCATTGGTTACGGATCGCGTCGTCGACGACCTTCTCGGCCGTCATCTGCAGCATGCCGGCCACCGCCTCCTGGTTCTTGCGGTTGTACTCCTGCGCCGCCGTCAGCTTCGCGGTGACGTCGTCGAGCGTGCCCTTCATGGTGCGCACGGCCGCGGCGATCGCCGCCGCGTCGGCGGAGTCGGTCAGCCCAACCTCGGACCCCTTGAGCACGATGACCTGTCCCGCGCCGTCGTTCATCCGCTTCAGGCTCCGCACCTCGGCCTGGGACTCGGACAACTTGGCGTGAAGCTCGGTGAGGCAGGTCATCGCCTCCTCCGGCCCGCCCTCGTCCGGTCCGCCGAACGGCTTGAGCTTGAACTTGATGTCCATCTATTCGTCTCCTTGTCGGAGGGTGAATGATCCTTCGCTCCTGAAAATCCTTGTCGTCTTCGTGTGTTCGGCGGTTCTGTGTTCGATTGCTCGCGCTGCGGCCTCCGAAAGCATCGTCATCGGGGCGAGACCGTTGACGAACGGACGGTTGGTGAGACCGACGGCCAAGAGATACATCCCGATCGGTTCCTGCGCCTCGGGATGGACGTAGTTGGTGTTGAACTCGGAGGATGTGAGGCGGTACTCGCCGTTCGATACCCACTCAGTCGCTCGATCCGTCAGCTCGAACGTGCCGACAAGCGCATCACCCTGGATCTCGAGGTCTCGAAGCCATCCGGCCGCGATCGCGGAACCGACCGGGCCGTCGTAGGCGGAGCCATGCTCGTAGTCGAGCGGGATCTCGCGCGGGTACTTCTTCCAGTTCGCGACGATCTGCTCGAGGTCGGAGCGCGTGATCTTCATCACTTCGCCCTTGTAGAGCCATCCGTCGGGCGGGCTCGTCTTGAGAATCTCCGCCTTCGCCGCCGACCCCTTGAAGCCGTCAACGAAGGTCGAGACGAAGACGACAAACGTGCCGTTCACTTGGCCTGCCATCACTGATCCCCTCCCCGCTTCCTCCCGAAGACGAGCCATAGCGTCCAGACGAAGAAGGCCACGATAGCGACCACGAGCACGCCGTTCATGATCCCGGCGAAGACGTTCACGATGTTCATACCGGAGCCCATCGACCCTCCCGGATGTAGCCGTGATCGCCGCACTCGCTGCCGCCGGCCAGGAGCGCCTTGCAGAGAAGGCTCGGCGAGAGCGTGAGCGGATCCCACTTGTCGACCGTCCAGAAGGCGCGGTGCGTGAACACCTCGCGGAGCCCCTGGAGGTCGAACATGATCGAGCCCTCGCAGAGCGTCCCGTCCGCGCGGCGGTGCATCACGATCGCGCCGCACTTCGCGTAGTAGGGCACCCCGGGCCCGCCGCACTTCGTGAACCGGAGCTTGTGGTCGTGCCCGAGGTCGAGATCGCACTTCGCCCACTCGCTCTCGAGGTAGTCCTGATAGTTCTTCTCGATGCTTGTCACAGGCCCCCCACGCGGCCCGAGAGGAAGCCCTGAAGCGGAAGGCGCACCTTCCCGCGATGCATGCGGCTCGACTTCGCTCCGCGGCCGCGGTTGTGCCTGTCGCTCATGAGCGGCGAGTGCCGCGGCGGAAACCGGTCGATATCGCACCAGCCGCAGAGGCCGAAGATCCGCTCGTTGATCCGGCCGCACCTCGAGCAGATCGCGGGCTGAATCATCGGGAGGACCGTCACGGCGACCATCACGCGGCCACCTCAGCGCCCTTCGCCTCGAAGACCGTGATGCACCGGCATCGGTCGGGCCAGTCGCACTCCGGGTTTGGCGTCTCGAACGAATCGCCGCCCGGCTCCTGCTCCATCCCGTCGAGCGCCGCGCATGGCTCGCACGTACCGTCGTCCATGACGGCGCTGTAGTACTCGACCCCGATCTCGTCGCGCATCGCCTTGCCCTGGTCGTTCCGGCCCGTCGTGTAGGCGGTCGTGATCGTGCCGGCGAGCTCGGCCTGCGCGGTGGGAATCGAGACATCCTGGAGAGCACGCTGGACGCGGCGCTGCGTCTCGTCGTCCGGGAGATCAGCCTGCCGCGAGGTGATGGCTTCCCGGATCGCGGCCGTGATCAGCCCCATTGTCGAGAGCGACACGAACTTCTCGGCCAGCCGGCGGATCCACGTCCGCTCGGCCGGGGTCGGCTCGAGGAGGTCCTGGGAATTGCCGGCGGCCAGGCGCGCGATCGCAGGCCGCTTCGCTCCCGACACCTCGGCACGTACTGCCTTTCGGCCTTCCATGTAGGCGCCGAGAAGTGCTGTCGTGAGCTCGGAGGACATCTTCTTCGTGAACGGCCGGACCAGCTGGCCCTGCGCGAGGTCCGCATCGCTCGCCGTGGCGGCGTGCTCCGCGATCCGCACCATCTGCTCCTGACGGATCGGATCCACCACGCGGTGCCAAACCCGGAGCGGCTCCTGGTCGAGGTAGTTCACGATCTCGCCGAACTTCACCTTTTGCTCGTGCGGATGGAGCTCACGGCGGGGCATCCAGGGGCCAGGGGTGGCATACGCCGACGGCTGGCTCAGGCGTTGCGTGAAGCGCTGGGGCTCGGACGCACGGGCGTCCCGTTTCCCGGCGTCCTGGCCCTGGGGCTCCGCCTTCTTCGGTGG
>DATEOQ010000315.1:0-2432 GCA_035273905.1 Candidatus Eiseniibacteriota bacterium
AGAGAACGGGACTGCCCTGGAACATGCCGAACCCGGCGAGCTCTACCGTGGGTTCGGGGGTGGGGGCGCTCGCCACGCCATTCGAGCCCATCTTCAAGACGTAGACGCTGTCGCAGTTCTCGTTGAAGTCCCCGCCCGGCGGGATCTGCGGCGCGAAGGGGGCGAGGTGCTCGCAGACCTTGCTCAGCTCCTGCGCCTCGGCCGTCGCGTCAGCGCGCACGCCGATCGACGGCATGCCGAGCGTCTGGGCGAAGTGAAGGAGGACCGGATTGCCGTTGTCGCCGTCGCGGTGCACGGTCACGCGCACCTGGTTCGCGGCCGGGAAGTCCACGTCCACGTCGGGATTGATGGAGATCGCGGTCTCGACGCCCTGGTACGCCTTGTTCTGGAACGCCGTGACCGCCGCGCGCACGCGGGCGCTGTCGGCCACGATCTCACCCGTGTCGGGATCGATCGCGGAGGCCGCCGCGAGCGCGGCGGCATCGGCCGCGGCCTGGAGCTCGGTGCGAGCCGCCATCACCTTGCCCACGTCGATCGCGAGCGAGACGAACCAGAGGCAGACGAGCATGAAGACGGCGACGTAGAGGATCGCGACGCCGCGCTCGTCTGCCCGATGCGTTTCGTTGGACCGCTTCATCAACCCTTCCTCTCTATTCGACGAGGTGGAGCCCGTAGATTCCGGTGTCCACCGGCGGACCGCTCGCGCTGCCCGGCGCCACGTACTGGATGAACTGCCCCTGCACACCCTGCTGCGACATGCTTCCCTGTGGCGGGTAGCTCAGGAAGAAGGCCGCGAAATTCACAATGCGAACCATCTTCTTGCCGTTCACGTCGAACGTGTCGATGATGGGAGTCACGAAGATTCGCTTTCCGTTACCGTGGTAGTCCTCGTAGCAGTGACTCGCCTGGTCCGTGTCCTCATCCCAGCGGGCCTGGATCCCTTGCTGGAGCGGGCCCACTTTGTTGCCTGGCTCGGTGAGCACGTACTCGCTGCCGAGGCTGATGCAGCACTGATAGCCGTGCTCCGTATAGTAGCGGACATCCGCACCGCCACCTTTCTCGTCATAATCGTCTTCGTTGCACGGCGGGTAATCGAGCAGCTGGAAGTTCCCCTGACTCGAATTTCCCGCTCCGACCTTGAGCGTGTAAGTGCTGTCACAATCCGTGAAAAATCCGATATTCCCCGGCGGATTGTTAGGCGCGAAGGGGACCAACCCCTCGCAGATCGAATTCAGCTCCTGCGCCTCCGCGGTCGCGTCCGCCTGCACCCCGATCGAGGGCATGCCGAACGTTTGCGCGAAGTGGAGCACCACCGGATTGCCGGTGGCCTCGGTCCGCTTCACCGTGACCTTCACCCGATCGGGCTGCGGAAACTCCACGTCCACCTCCGGGTCGATCACGACTGCCGTCTCCACCGCCTGGTACGCCTTGTTGTTCGCCGCCGCCGCAGCAGCCCGCGCCTTCGCGAGCGGCTGGTCGATCACTCCGGTGATGGGGTCGATGGCGCTCGCGCCGGCCAGGGCCGCCGCGTCCGCGGCCGCTTGAAGCTCGGTGCGAGCCGCCATCACCTTCCCCACGTCGATCGCCATCGAGACGAACCAGAGCGACACGAGGAGGAAGAGCGCTACGAAGAGGACCGCGATCCCTCGCTCATGCTTTTGCTTCTGGTCCGAATCCACGGATAGCTCCTATCTGGTCTGGGGTGGCTGCGCTTTGCCTCCCTGCGGCATGCCATAGTTCTCCTCGCCCGGAATCGGTGTCGGCCACGCCTTGCCCGTGGTGCCGATGATTTCAGGAGAGACGATCATGACCAGATCCCGCTCCGCGAGATCCGTACGTGTGTGCTTGAACAAGAGATTCAGGATCGGGATCTCGCCCAGGATCGGGAACTTCGAGACCTGCTTGAGCGACTCGGTGCTCTTGACCCCGCCGATCACGAGGACCTCGCCCGACTTGAGCTCGACCGTCGTGGAGACGCGGCGGGTGATGATGCCGGGGATGAGCGACCCTTGGAGGAGCACCGCGTGCTGGTAGTCGGGCGCGCTCACCTCGGGCTCCACGTAGAGCTGGACCCGGTTCGAGTCGAGCACGGTCGGCAGGGCCTGGAGCCGGATGCCGAACTGCTTCCACTCGATCGTGAACGCGACGGTGTTGTCCGAGCTCGACCGCGTGATCGGAACGGGGAACTCGCCGCCCGCGATGAACGAGGCGCTGTCGCCGCTCAGAGCCACCAGGTTCGGGCTCGCCAGCGTACGCGCCAGGCCCGCCTCCTCGAGCGCGTGGAAGATCGTCAGGAACTGGAAGTCGCCGCTCGACTTGATGTACTTGGCGAAGCCGTCCACCGCCGGGCCGAGGACCGGCGGATCGGACGGGCCTTCGATCTTGCCCGTGAACAGACCCCCGGCGAGCGCGCCGTCCAGGTGCTTGGCCGA
>DATEOQ010000316.1:0-7831 GCA_035273905.1 Candidatus Eiseniibacteriota bacterium
AGCGAATCTCGGTCTCGCCCCATGGGGCCAGGGACGTGGCGCCCGAGAGGGAAGCGAGGAGTGCGCCCGAGGCGTCGAAATAGGCGCCGAGCGCGGTGACGCCCGCGACGAGCGGATGCTCCGGGAGTGCGCGCTCGAGGAGTTCCAGGTTACCCCAGCCGTTCTGGAGCGACGCGACGCCGATGGTCGAGGGAAGGATCCGCAGCTCGAGGGCCGCGGCCTCCGTGTCGAAGGCCTTCACGCAGAGATAGACGAGGGTCGAATCCGAGAGATCTTCGACCCGGTCGGCCACCTGGACGCCCCAGCTCTCGCGGAGGATGGCTTCGCGCCGCTCGGCGGAGCGCACGGCCATGCGCACACGATGCCCCGCCTTGGCGAGCTTCGCGCCGAGCAGGGAGCCGAGCGCGCCGCCCCCCACGATTCCGATCGATTCGGCCATCTCCTCCGGCCTGCGATTGACAGGGCAGGGGGCCACCTCGTACCGTTTCAGCTCCTCGAAGCTTCGCCCCTTCCCCCGCATGATACCCCGAAGCAAGGATCGACCGGTGCTCGCACGCGTCCTGAGCTGCACCACGATCGGGATCGAGGGCGTCTTCGTGGCCGTCGAAGCGGACCTCGGAACCGGACTTCCCACCTTCACCATCGTCGGTCTTCCCGATCTCGCCGTGCGCGAGAGCCGCGAGCGGGTGCTCGCGGCGATCCGGAACTCTGGGTTCGAGTTCCCCGCGCGGAAGATCACCATCAACCTCGCGCCGGCGCACGTCCGGAAGGAGGGGGGCCGCTTCGATCTCCCGATCGCGGTCGCGGTGCTCCTCGCGTCGGGACAATTGCCGCGCGGCGCCCCCATCGAGGACGGCGTGTTCCTGGGCGAGCTCGCGCTCGATGGCACGCTGCGCGGGGTGCGCGGCACGCTCGCGGTGCTCGCGGCCGCGCGGCGCGAAGGGCGGGGGCCCGTCTGGCTCCCTCGCGCGAACGCGGCGGAGGCGCGCGCCGTGCCGGGTGTCGGCATTCTGCCCATCGCGTCGCTCCGCGCGCTGTGCGGAGACATCGACGAGGCGTGGGAGCCCGAGCCGCGCGAAGCGCCGGCCCCCGCGGAGCCGGAGCTCGACCTCGCCGATGTCCGGGGACAGGTCGCCCCCAAGCGCGCGCTCGAGATCGCGGCCGCGGGGGGACACAATCTCCTCATGGTTGGCCCGCCCGGCGCGGGGAAGACGATGCTCGCGCGACGCCTGCCTGGACTCTTGCCGCCCCTCGCCGACGAGGACGCGATCCAGGTGAGCACGATCTACTCGGTCGCGGGACGGCTCCCCCCGGGAACGGGGCTCCTCCGCCGGCCCCCGTTCCGCGCTCCGCATCACTCGGTGTCGAGCGCCGGCCTTCTCGGCACGGTGCGCGGCCCCGGCGAGCTCAGCCTGGCGCATCGGGGCGTGCTCTTCCTCGACGAGCTGCCGGAGTTCCGGCGGGACGCCATCGAGGCGCTGCGCCAGCCGCTCGAGGAAGGCAAGGTCACGATCATCCGCGCGGGAGGTTCGGTGTCCTACCCGGCGCAGGCGATGCTCGTCGGAGCGATGAATCCGTGCCCGTGCGGGCGCGGGGGGGACGCGCGCCGCTCCTGCACCTGCGCGCCGGGCAAGCCCGAGGAGTACGTGGGCAAGCTCTCGGGCGCGCTTCTGGACCGGGTTGATCTCATCGTCGACGTCCGCGCGGTGCCGACCGACGATCTCTTCCAGGGAGCGCGCGGGGAGCCCACGGCGACCGTGGCCCAGCGGGTCCTCGCCGCGCGCTGCGTGGCTTCACGCCGCCCAGGTGGCGGGTGCAACGCCGATCTCAGGGACCTCGATCTCGAGCGCGCGGCGCCGCTCGATCGGGAGTGCCGCCGGTTCCTCGAGAGCGCCGCGACCGCGCTCGGCATCTCGGCGCGGCGCATCCTCCGCTCCCGTCGTGTCGCGAGGACGATCGCGGATCTCGCGGGATCGGACGCGGTGCGGGTGGATCACCTGGCGGAAGCGCTTCAGTTTCGGCCGGAGCTTCCGGCGGCCGCGAAGGCGGGCGCCCGGCCCTAGGCGCTGAGCTGGCCCTCTTGCCGGTGCACCGTGGCGGGCTGATAGCGGATCCGGAGCAGGTGCAGCCGTACCGCGACGTTGATCGCGAGCGCCAGCCATGGAGCCACGAGCGCGATCAACGTCGCGGCGAGGTAGATCGCGAAGGTGATCCGATAGCCGCGGCGGATGCGGCCGACCTGCTGAGCGCTGACTTCCGGAAGAAACAGCTGGCCACGCGAGAGCGTCGCAACCAGGACGTTGAACGCGAAACTGCCATAGACGAACGTGCCGCAATAGAAAGCGACGGCCGTGCTCATCTCGGGTCGGCCGAGATGGGCCGCAAGCACGGCGGTGGGGAACGGGATGAACGTGACATAGAGGAGCGCCATGCCGTTCGCCAGCTGCATCGGGCGATTGGTCGCCCGGACCAGGCGCATGAGGTCGTGGTGGGTGATCCACGTGACCAGGATGACGAAGAAGCTGAGCAGGAACGCGAAGTAGGAGGGCCAGAGCGCGAGGAGTCCCTTCCCCAGGCTGCCTTCGATTCCCGCGTGCGGAAGGCGGATCTCGAGGATGAGCAAGGTGATCGCGATGGCAAAGACGCCATCGCTGAACGCGTCGCAACGGCTGGTGCCTTCGGTCAACTCAACCTCGTGTGACTCACATCGCCTCCCTCGACTAGCGCCGGTACGACCAGCCGATCGTGAACGTGGTGATGTAGTCGTTCTTGGTCGCGGTCTTCTCGGGCGGGTCGCTGTCGAACGTGTCGGTCGCGCTCACCCCGACGTTGAAGTCCGAGAAGAGCTCGTACTTGAGGCGGACCGTGCCCTCGCCGCGCACGCGCCCCGGATCGGAGATGCTCGGGTAGACGAAGAGCGAGGTCGCGAGGTCGAGCTTGGGGCTGTCGAACCGGAACGCGTCCCATCCGGCGAACAGGAGCCCTTCCAGGCTCGTCCCGGTCGTCTCCTCGGCCAGCGGGTCGGCCGCGTCCGCGGAAAAGCGCTCGCCGGTGACTGCGAGCCCGCCTGCCACGCCCAGCTCGGACGAGTTGGAGCGGGAGAGCACGCGACCGATGGCGCCGGCGCCCGTCACGCGGAGCTTCAAGTTGAGCTCGTCGTTCTGCTCGGTCTGTCCGAGCGCAATCGCGGACCAGCGTTTCGGGAGGAAGCGGATCATGCGAAGCCCGATGCTGTTTCGTGTCGCGGTCGGAGATGACGCCTGGCCCTGGGCGTAGGAGCTGAAGTTGAGCGTGCTGCCGATCTTGTCGCCGCGATACGCCACCTCGCCGTCGGAGTTGAACGTGGTGGCCTGGTTGGCCTTCGCGAATGTGAGCCCGAGATCCAGGAACGCGCGGACCCGCTTCCACAGTCCGGCGTCCAGGGGGCTGATGGCCACCACGTCGGGAATCGCGAGCGTGTCGAGATCTGCGTCCCCCACCACGACGCGGCCGCTCAGATCGGTGGCCACGAGACGACCGTAGTACTTGAGTCCCGAGCCCGTCTCCACCTCGAACGAATGCGGGCTCCGGAGCCGCGCGACCTTCACCCACTCGATCTGCAGCCGGCCGGCATCGTCCGTGCTGTACTCCAGCTTCCCGCGCGTGAGCCACTTCACTTCGCCGGTGATCTTGTCTCCGTTCCTGAGGACGATGACGTCCTCCTTGGCCGCTCGGGCGTGCGAGGGCCAGCCGAGCGTCACGGCGAGCGCAAGGAGGGCCAGGTTCCAGGTTGGACGAAAGCTCACGGTGGGCCACCATACGAGAAGTCCCGACAAAAGTCCGCGATCGTGTCGATCCGGACCGATGCCGTTCGTCGACAGAGTGAACGCAGGAAAAAACGGGAGCCGATCGAGGCTTCGACGATCCAACCTAAACGATAAGGAGACAATAAGATGCGAGTCATGGTGCTGGTCAAGGCGGACAGGCAGTCGGAAGCGGGGGCCATGCCGAGCCGGGAGCTGCTCGAGGCGATGGGGCAGTTCAACGAGAAGCTCATCCAGGCGGGCGTGATGCTCGCGGGCGAAGGCATCACGCCGAGCTCGAAGGGCGCGCGCGTGCGCTTCCAGAGTGGCAAGACAACCGTCATCGACGGGCCGTTTGCGGAGACGAAGGAGCTCGTGGCCGGCTTCTGGATCTGGAAGGTGAAGAACATGGACGAGGCCATCGAGTGGCTGAAGAAGGCGCCGTTCGAGGAGACCGAGGTCGAGATCCGGCCGGTGTTCGAAGCCGAGGACTTCGGCGACGAGCTCACCCCCGAGATGCGCGAGCGGGAAGAGCGGCATCGCGCGCGGGCCGAGGAGCTGAGCAAGGCGGGAAAGCGCTGATCACCGAAGAGCTGTCGTGGAAAGGAGCCGAGCCATGCGTTTCATGATGCTGATGATCCCGAAGGGCTACGAGACCGCGCCGCCCGACGTGAAGCTCGACGCGGAGCGGGTGAAGTCGATGATGGCGTACAACGAGTCGCTCCAGAAGGCGGGGGTTCTCCTCGCGCTGGACGGCCTCCACCCGCCTTCGACCGGCGCGCGCGTCTCCTTCGCGGGAGGGAAGCCGAAGGTCGTGGACGGTCCCTTCCCGGAAGCCAAGGAAGTGGTGGGCGGCTACTGGATGATCCAGGTGCGCTCGAAGGAAGAAGCCGTCGCGTGGGCGTCCCGCTGCCCCGCCTCGGACGACGAGACGATCGAGATCCGGCGCGTGCAGGAGCTGGCCGATTTCAGCGGCGAGGTCCGGGAGGCGATTTCGGGCCTTCCCGACATTCAGGCGGAGGTGGGACAGAGGCGCTGACCCACCGCCCTTGCGCGAGGGACGATTCGATGGTGTGATCGGTGGCCATGGCCACCGACACCCATCGCGCGATCGAAGCGGTCTGGAAGATCGAAGCCCCGCGGCTGATCGGCGCACTCACCCGTCTCCTGCGCGACGTCGGCCTCGCCGAGGACCTGGCGCAGGACGCGCTCCTCGCCGCGCTCGAGCGCTGGCCGGAGGCGGGCGTGCCGGACAATCCCGCGGCGTGGCTCATGGCGGCAGCGAAGCACAAGGGCATCGACAGGATCCGCCGCGAGAAGCGGCTCGAGGAGAAGCATGCGGAGATCCAGCACGCGCTCGAATCGGGCCGCGATGCCGCCGGCGATCGCCTCGATGCCTCGCTCGACGATCCGTTCGGGGACGACCTCCTTCGGCTCATGTTCATCGCGTGCCATCCCGTTCTCCCCGCGGAGGCGCGCGTTGCCCTGACGCTCCGGCTCCTGGGCGGGCTCTCCACCACCGAGATCGCGCGCGCGTTCCTCATTCCCGAGCCCACGGTGGCGCAGCGGATCGTGCGCGCCAAGCGCTCCCTCGCGGACGCCAACGTTCCCTTCGAGGTGCCGCGCGGCGCCGAGCTCGAGGCGCGGCTCGCCTCGGTGCTCGAGGTCGTCTATCTCGTCTTCAACGAAGGTTACGCCGCGACCGCCGGGGAGGACTGGATGCGTCCGACCCTCTGCGAGGACGCGCTCCGGCTCGGCCGCGTCCTGGCCGGACTCCTGCCGCGCGAGCCGGAAGTGCACGGGCTGATCGCGCTTCTCGAGATCCAGGCGTCGCGCGTGGCCGCGCGCACGAGTCCGTCGGGTGAGCCGATCCTCCTCCTCGAGCAGGACCGCTCGCGCTGGGATCCGCTCCTCATTCGACGCGGCCTGGCCGCGCTCGAGCGCGCGGAGGCGCTGGGGGGAGCGGAGGGCTCCTACGCGCTCCAGGCCGCGATCGCCGCGTGCCACGCGCGGGCGCGGCTGGCCGAGCAGACCGACTGGGCCCGGATCGCCTCTCTCTACGCCACGCTCGCGGAGCGGACGCCGTCGCCCGTGATCGAGCTGAACCGCGCGGTGGCGATCGGCATGGCGTCCGGTCCGGCGGCCGGGCTCGAGCATGTCGACGCGATCGCGGCCGCGCCCGCGCTTCGCGACTACCATCTCCTGCCGAGCGTCCGCGGCGATCTTCTGGTCAAGCTCGGCCGCCGGGCGGAAGCCCGCGCGGAGTTCGAGCGCGCGGCCTCGATGACGCGGAACGCCCGCGAGCGCCGTCTCCTCCTCGATCGCGCGGTAGAGTGCGCGTCCGCCCAGGAAGCGCCGACCCAGGGAGCGCCCGCGCCCCGATGATCGTCCATCTCATTGATGGTACCTACGAGCTCTTCCGCCACTTCTACGGCCTCCGCCGGTTTACGAAGGGAAAGGACAAGCCGTACGGCGGCGTGACCGGCGTCCTGGGGACCGTTCTCCAGATGATCGAAAAGGGGGCCACGCACGTCGGCGTCGCCACCGATCATGTGATCGAATCGTTCCGGAACGATCTCTGGGACGATTACAAGACGGGAGAGGGGATCGAGCCCGCGCTCTGGGCGCAATTCCATCCGCTCGAGGAGGCGCTCCGCGCGATGGGCGTCCTCGTGTGGCCCATGGTCGAGCTCGAGGCCGATGACGGCCTCGCGTCCGCGGCCGCCATCGCGGAACGGGACGGGCGTGTGGAGAAGGTGTGCATCTGGTCGCCCGACAAGGACCTCGCCCAGTGCGTGCGCGGCGACCGCGTGGTGCAGATGGATCGGCGCGCGGACAGGATGCGGGACGACGCGGGGGTGGTGGAGGCGTTCGGCGTGGAGCCGGCGCGCATTCCCGACTACCTCGCGCTCGTGGGGGACTCCGCCGACGGCTATCCGGGGATCAAGGGGATCGGCGCCGTGGGGGCGGCGCGGCTGATCGCGCGCTACGGGCCGATCGAGAGCTTTCCGCCGGAAGCGCTCGGCGAGACAGACCGGAAGCGGGCGCTCCTCTTCAAGGATCTGGCGACGCTTCGTACCGACGCGCCTCTCTTCGACGACGTGGACGATCTCCGCTGGCGCGGACCGACGGACGCCTTCGGCCCTATGGCGGCGCGGATGGGTGCGGACCGTCTGGAGGAGCGGGCGCGTAAGGCGGCGCCGGAGGAGGTTCCTCCTCCCGCCGCTCCTCGCGATGCCGCTCCTCGCGGTCGAGCTCCCGCTCCATCACGCGCTCGTCGACCGTCTCGAGGGCGTGGACCGCGGGGCCGTTGAGCACGCGTCCGTAAGGATCGAAGCGCGAGCCGTGGCACGGGCAGTCCCACGTGCGCTCGGCGTGGTTCCACGCCACGACGCAGCCGAGGTGCGTGCAGACGGCGGAACGGAGATGGACCGCTCCCATGTCGTCTCGATACGCCGCGATGCGCTTGAGCCCCTCGCGCATCACCGCGCCCGTTCCGGGTGCGATCTCGTCCAGCGTATCGACATCGCCCCGAGTCAGGTACTCCGCGTACTGGGCGGCGACGTTCAGGTTCTCCTTGGCGAACTCGCCGATCGCTCGAACCGGGACTCGGCCGGGGTCGTAGAGCCGGGCCCAGAGATTCCCGCGGCCGACGATCAGGTCGTCGAGCAACATGCCGGCGATGGTCCCGTGCGTCATGCCCATGCCCGAATCGCCGGTCGCGACGTACACGCCGTCCCGGTCCCGGCCGATGTGCGCGAGGCCGTCCATCGTTTCGAGCACCTGGCCGGACCAGCGGTACACGACATCCTCCATCTCGGGAAATCGCTCCCGGGCCCACGCCTCGAGTCTCTCCCAGCGCTCCTCCGCGTCGTCCTTCTGACCCGTCTTGTGATCCTCTCCTCCGACGATCAACAGATCATCGTCCCTCTTCATGTCGAAGCAGTGGCGGACGTAGTGGTAGGGGTGCTGCGTGTCCCACAAGAGCGCGCGCGGCGCCGTGCCGGGCGACATTCGCGCCGCCAGCACGTAGGTCCGATACGGAGCCT
>DATEOQ010000317.1:0-5980 GCA_035273905.1 Candidatus Eiseniibacteriota bacterium
TCGCCATCGCCACGAGCTCGGCGTCCTTCTCGGTCCGGTAGAGCGCCGTGTTCTCGGCGATCTGCTTCAGCACGTCGTCATAGCGACGCGCGGCGGTGACGAGCTCCTCCAGCGAGCTCCGCTCCTTGCTGACGCGCTTGAGATCGGCCGGATTCCCGACCACAGCGGGATCGGCGAGCTGATTCGTCAGCTCGTCGAAACGGGCTTTGGCCTTGTCGAGGGCTTCACGCATGGACGGCGAAGACTAGAGGACCGCGCGGAGCGCGGCAATCGCGACCTCGAGCATGTCGCGGCTCGGCTCGCGCGTGGTGAGGCGCTGGAGGAGGAGTCCCGGCTCGCTCAGCCAGCGCACCCAGGGGCGGTCGTAGTGCGCGCCCGCGAAGCGGATGATCTCGAAGGAAATCCCCGCGATCACGGGGATGAGCGCGAAGCGGAGGGCCCGCGCGCCGATGGTGTCGGGGCGGCCGAGGAACGCGAACACGATGAAGCTCACGATGACCACGAGGAAGAGGAAGCTCGTGCCGCAGCGCGGATGGAAACGGCTCATCCGGTCGGCGGCTTCGGGGGTCAGGTCCTCCCCCGCTTCCAGGTTGTGGATCGTCTTGTGCTCGGCGCCGTGGTACTGGAAGACGCGCTGCATCTCCTTCCAGAAACCGATCGCCACGATGTAGATCATGAAGAAGACGAGCCGGATCCCGCCGTCGATGAGGTTGTAGGCGAGCGGGTTCTTGACGCCGGTGAGGTCGGTCAGCTTGAGCGGGAGATAGAAGAAGATGCCGAACGCCATGACGAAGGAGAAGAGGACCGTGAATCCCATGCCCAGGCCGAGCGTGCCGAAGCGGCGCTCCGCTTTGGGCTTCTCCTTGTCCTCGTCGACCGCCACCTCCGCCGAAAAGGCGAGCGCCTCGACCCCGATCCGCAGCGATTCCACGAGGACGACGGCGCCGCGGAGAATGGGCAGGCCGAGAAAAGGAAAACGGCGCGAGAGGGACACGTACTCGCGCGTCTTCACCTGAATGCTGCCGTCCGGAAGGCGCACGGCGGTCGCCACACGCTTCGGCGACCGCATCATGACCCCTTCGATGACGGCCTGGCCCCCTACGGGGGCGTAGCGGTCCGACATCCGTATCGGGCTGGCTCGATCCGGGTGCGGCGGCTACGCCGAGGGCGCCTGGGCCGGCGGGTTCTGCTCCTTCATCCCGTACTTCCGGCGGAACCGCTCGATGCGGCCGGCCGTATCCACGAGCTTCTGCTTGCCCGTGAAGAACGGGTGGCAAGCCGAGCAGATTTCGACGTGCAGGGCTTCCTTGACCGTCGCGCGCGTCTCGATGACGTTGCCGCACGCGCAGATGATCTTGGTGTTGAAGTAGCCGGGGTGGATTCCCTTCTTCATTGGATCGCTCCGTTCTCCTCTTAGGTGTTCATCATCGCGAGGAACTTCTTGTTCGTCTTGGTTTGACTCATTTTTCCGATGAGGAATTCCATCGCCTCCATCGGATTCAGCTCGTTCAAGAACTTGCGGAGGATCCAGACCTTGTTCAGCTCCTCGCCGGTCATGAGCAGCTCTTCCTTGCGGGTGCCCGACCGGTTGATGTCGATGGCCGGGAACACGCGCTTGTCGGCGAGCTTGCGGTCGAGGATGACCTCCATGTTGCCCGTGCCCTTGAACTCCTCGAAGATGACGTCGTCCATACGGCTGCCGGTCTCGATCAGGGCCGTGGCCATGATCGTGAGGCTCCCGCCGTTTTCGATGTTGCGGGCGGCCCCGAAGAATCGCTTCGGTTTCTGCAGCGCGTTCGCGTCCACGCCGCCCGACAGGATCTTGCCCGAGTGGGGCACGACCGTGTTGTGCGCGCGCGCGAGCCGCGTGATGGAGTCGAGGAGGATGACGACGTCGCGGTTGTGCTCCACGAGGCGCTTCGCCTTCTCGATGACCATGTCCGCCACCTGCACGTGGCGCTCCGCCGGCTCGTCGAAGGTGGAGGAGACGACCTCACCCTTCACGGACCGCTCCATGTCGGTGACCTCCTCGGGACGCTCGTCGATCAAGAGGACGATGAGCATCACCTCGGGGTGATTCTCCGTGATCGCGTTCGCGATCTTCTGGAGGAGCACCGTCTTTCCGGCGCGGGGCGGCGACACGATGAGACCGCGCTGCCCCTTCCCGATGGGCGTGAGGAGATCCATGATCCTGGTCGACATGTCCTCCGCCTTGAATTCCATCCGCAGCTTCTCTTGCGGATAGAGCGGCGTGAGGTTGTCGAAGAGGATCTTGTCCTTCGCCACCTCCGGGCTCTCGAAATTGACCGCCTCGACCCGGAGGAGGGCGAAGTACCGCTCCCCGTCCTTCGGCGGGCGCACCTGGCCGGAGACCGTGTCCCCGGTACGCAGGTCGAATCGCTTGATCTGCGAGGGCGAGACGTAGATGTCGTCCGGCCCCGGAAGGTAGTTGTAGTCCGGGGAACGAAGGAATCCGTAGCCCTCGGAAAGGATCTCCAGGACCCCCTCGGCGAAGATCAGACCGTTCTTCTCGGTCTGGCCCTCGAGAATCTTGAAGATCAGCTCCTGCTTCCTGAGTCCGCTCGTACCTTGGATGCCGAGCGAGTGCGCCAGCTCCATCAGCTCCGCGATCGTGCGGCCCTTCAGCTGGAGAATGTCGAGCCCCTTGGGCGATGCGGGGGTGCCGGTCGCCACGGCAGGCGGGCTTTCGGTCTGCTGCTCCATTTCTCTTTGTGACTCCTCGATAGTGGTCGGCGCGGACGACGCATCCGCGGCGCGGCGCCTGACTTGGGTTGGTGGGCGGGACATAACGTGACCTGGAACGAAGGCCCTCAAGATCTTGGGGGATCGGTTCTTCGAAGGAATGAGAGCCTGACGGCGGCCGGGCTCGGGATCGCGCTGCCCCTTGCGATCCGGTACTGGGTGCGGGGAGAGCGTCGGGGCGCTCTCGTGCCCCCGGGGTGGTCCTGCCGAGTAATCTATCGGCCGTCAGGACCCTATGTCAAGGTCAATCTCGGACGCGCCGGAGCGCGCCCGAGATGACCGGAATTCATTGGGTTAGTGGGCCGGCGGGAACGTGGCCTGGGAGAACACCTGGCCTTCGAGGAACGTGATCGACTTTCCCTTCGACCAGTAGAACCAGCTCTCGAGCGCCTTCTCCCCGTCCGTGAAGGTCCGGACTTCCTCCGGGTAGCCCTCCGCGGTCCGGGTCTTCGTCAGCTGCTCGTTGGCCCCCAGCCGGTTCTTGGCCGAATCGACCCACGTCTTGACCTGAGATCCGGTCCGCTGTTTCCCGTCGCTCAGGGCCTTGTAGATCGTGTACTCGGACACCGACTGGTCCCGCTTGTTGAGCTTGTTGTAGGCCGAGAAGAGGACCTGGTGCGCGTCGGCCGACTTGGGATCGATCGTGACCACCTTCTGCATGGCCTCGACCGCCCCCGCCATGTCGCCGGCCTGGAACTTGGTCTGGCCCTGCAGGGTGAGCAGGTCCTTGTTGTTCGGGAAGGCCGCGACGCCCTGGTTCAGGATCTCGAGCCCCTTCTTCGTGTTCTCGAGGTTCAGCTGGATGATGGCCGAGTTGTAGATCGCGTTCTCCTTGAGCGAAGCGCCCGTCGAGTCGTTCGGAGCCTTGTTGTAGACCTCCATGTACGCCGCCGACGCGCTGTCGAGAAGGGCCGCACGCGTGGGCCCTTCGGCCGGCGCGCCCTTCTGGTAGCACTCCGCGATCAAGGACAGGTACTGCACGGTGCCCGCCTGGTCGAACGCCATCGCCGCGCGGTACGCCGGGATGGCTTCCATGAAGCGGCCGCTCCCGTAGAGCCGGTTGCCGCGCCCCATGGCCGCGACGCGGAGGTTGCGCGTGAGCTGCTCGTCGCCGGGCTTCAGCTCGAGGCCCTTCTGCGCGGCGCGGATCGAATCGTCCGGGCGACCCAGGAGGTCGTAGGTGTAGCTCAGGTTCTTGTAGGTGTCGGGCGACGACGGGTCGATCAGCATCGCGAGGCCGAAGTCGTACGAGGCCTCCGCGACGGCCGAGCCTCCCGTGTATGCCGGGAACACCGTCGTGTCCTGCACCGCGACGAGGGGATCGGCCGAAGCCGCGAACGGCTTCATCGGGAGCTGGATCGGATCCGCCCCAGCCGGGAAGTAATAGACGGTGGCCTGATCCGGGTAGTACCAGAACTCCTGCACCTTCCCGCTCTCGGTGAAGCGGCTGAAGTCCTTCGGCTCGCCCCGCTCCTTCTCGACGGCCGCCTGCGGGGTGCCGGCGTCGGTGGTGCGAGCGTCGTCCTGCGCGATCTTGCCCGCGCGGCTGAGCGCCTTGATCCCCTGATTGAAGAGGTCGGCGTAGAGCGCCTTCCGGTTCTGCTCGATCTCGTCCGCGCGCTTCTTGTCCTTCTTGTCCGCGCACACCTTCATGCCGATCTGGAACGCGGCGCCGGCCGACGCGTACTGGCGCATCTGCGCCCTCGCGAAGCCGAGGAGCGAATAGACCTGCGTGTTGTCCGGCTCTTCCTTCCGCGCGAGCTCGAGGTAGTGGGCCGCCTTGTCGTAGACCTTCTGCTGAACGTAGACCTTGCCGCTCGTGAAATTGACGCCAGCGGCAGCCGGCTGGGCCATGAGCGTGCCAACGGCGATGGCGACGAGCGCGCCTGCGAGACGCCCGCGAGCGGGCACGAAAACCTTCATGAATGCCTCCATGGACTTAGATACACGGTGAGGGGGCGGAACGTTCCAGCCACCCATCGTCTCGTGCGATTCAAACACAGGGGAACAGCGTGTCAAGGGGTTGCGATTACAGAAGCTGCCTCGGGTCCACGTCCACGGCCACGTGCACGCCCGGGAGCTTGAGCCCCCGGACCGCCGGGATTCCCCGCTTCAGATGCTCCCGCAAGGACTTTCGGGAGGGACTTCTAAGGAGGAGGTGCCATCGTTCCTTGCCTTGGATGCGGGAAATTGGCTTTGGTGCCGGTCCCAGGATCTCGACCGCGGGCTGGATCCGGGCCAGGACCTTCCGGACGCGCTGTGCCCCGTCGACCACCCGCTCCAGCGTGGCGCCCCGGATCTCGACCTCGACCAGGTGGCCGTAGGGCGGATAGCCGAGCTCCCTCCGCTCCGCCGATTCGAGGGCGAAGAAGGCCTCGAAGTCCTGGTCCGCGGCGCAGCGGAGCGCGGGATGGTCCGGGTTGTAGGACTGCATGATCACTTCACCCGGGCTCTTGCCTCGCCCCGCGCGACCGGCGACCTGCGTGAGGAGCTGGAATGTCCGCTCCGCGGCGCGGAAGTCGGGCAGGAAGAGCTGCAGATCCGCGACGATGATTCCCACCAGAGTGACCCCGGGGAAATCGAACCCCTTCGTCACCATCTGCGTGCCGAGCAGGAAGTCGGTATCCCCCTGACGGAACGAGCGGAGGATCGCGCCGGCGGCGCCCCGCTTCCGCACGGCATCGAAGTCGAGCCTCGCGAGCCGCGCGTGCGGGAAGAGGCGCGCCACCTCACGCTCGATCTTCTGGATCCCCACGCCGCCGAGCCAGAGATCGGACGCGCCGCACTCGCGACACGAGGGGAGGAGCTTCCGCACCGCGCCGCAGTAGTGGCATCGGAGGGTCTGTTCCTCGGCGTGGACCGTGAGCGACACGTCGCACCGCGCGCACGACGCGACGGAGCCGCAGCCTCGGCACTGGAGCACCGTCGAGTGGCCGCGCCGGTTGAGAAAGAGGATCCCCTGCTCGCCTTTGACGAGCGTCCGCTCCATGGCCGTGAGGAGCGCGGGGGTGAGATACGTCGACGAGGGTTGCGCCGGCGGCGCTTCCGCGGCCCAGCTCTGCGTGGCCTCGCGCCGCGTCTCGCTCGGCGCGGCCGGGCTCTTGCGCGCGCGGATCCGGAGATCCGCGACCCGCACGGTCGCGAGCGGGCGCCCGTCCACGCGGCGGGGGAGACGGAGGAGCGTGGTCGCCCCCGAGGCCGCCTTCGCGTAGCTCTC
>DATEOQ010000318.1:0-2565 GCA_035273905.1 Candidatus Eiseniibacteriota bacterium
GCTCCTCGAGCTGGGGCTTCTCGGCGCGGTGCTCTCGATCGCACTCGGCTACGTGATCTCGCGGAGCATCACGGCGCCGGTGCGCACGCTCGTGCGTGGCGCCGAGGAGATGGAGCGTGGCAACTACGACTACCCGCTCCAGGTGAAGAGCCTGGACGAGATCGGCTACCTCGCCATCCGTTTCCGCGACATGCGGCAGCGGCAGCGCGTGTACGTGAAGAGCCTCGAGGAGGTGGCGCGCCTCAAGGGGGACTTCATCGACGTGGCGTCACACGAGCTCCGCACGCCGCTGAGCGTGCTCAAGGGCTTCCTCGAGCTCCTGTCGTTCGAGCGCTTGGGCCCGCTCACCCCGCATCAGAAGGAAGCGGTCTCCGCGATGGAGGGAGGCGTCTCCGCCCTCACCCGGATCGCGGAAGACGCGTGGCGCGTCTCGCAGATCCAGAGCCGGCGGCTCGTGCTCGAGACCGGGGCCCACGACGTGGGCACGATTCTCGAGGAAGCGGTCGGCCGCGCGCGCGTCGCGGGCCGCGGCCGGCGCGTCGAGATCCGCATGGAGCGTCCCTCCGGGATCCCGCCCCTCCTGGTCGATGGCACCCGCCTCACGGAGGCCGTGGCGCACCTGGTTTCGAACGGCGTCCGCTTCACTCCGGACGGTGGCCGCGTGACCGCCTCCGCCGCGCTCGAGGGGAGCGATCTGCTGATCCATGTCGCCGACACCGGCCAGGGTATTGCCGAGGACCGCCTGGAGAAGCTGCTGGATCGGAGCTTCACGTTCCGCGACACGCTGAACCACCACTCGTCGTCCACGCTGGAGTACGGCTCGGAAGGGCTGGGTCTCGGGATTCCGATCGCGCGCGGCGTCGCCGAGGCGCACGGCGGAGCGCTCACGGCTCGGAGCCGTCCCGGCGCGGGCTCCGTGTTCACGCTCCGGATCCCGGCCAAACCGGCGTTCGAGAGGGAAGAGGCCGCAGCGTGACCACGCGCGTCCCCCCGGTCCGCTGGCCTTGGCCCATCCTGGTCCTGGCGGGGCTCCTCTTGGCCCCGCCGCTTCAGGCGTCCGACCTCCGGCTTCACGGGCTTCTCGATGTGGTCGCGGCGCAGCGTGGCGACACGTACGTCCTCAACCAGCTCACGCGCGGCGATTCGCCGTACGATCCCTACGGGCTGCGCCTCTTCATCGAAGGCAACGTGAACCAGCGCGTCGACGTCTTCGGACAGGTCGTCCTGCGCGATGGGACGACTCCCTATGTGGACGGGGCCTATGTCCTCGTGACCCCCTTCGCCGGGCATGACACGCATCTTCTGGCGGGCAAGATTCCGTGGCCCATCGGCACCTACGGGCCGCGCACGTACTCGAACAAGAATCCTCTCATCGCGACGCCGCTCCTGTACCAGTACCACACGACCCTTCTGTGGTACGCGCTCCCGCCGAGCGCCGACGTGCTGATCGCAAGCTCCGGGACCGGTCAGCTCGGCGTCGACTACTTCGGCTTTCCCATGAGCAAGGGCATGGCGGTGGTGGACGACTCGTGGTGGGACGCCGGTGTGACCGCGGTGGGCAGCCAGGGGCGCCTCGAGTACTCGATGGGGATCACGGCCGGCACGCCGGGCTGGGGGAACACGGTGGAGGACGAGAACACCGGCAAGACGGTCCTGGGGCGGATCGGCCTCGCTCCGACGCCGGGACTGCGCTTCGGCGTCTCCGGGGCGTACGGGCCGTACCTCGTCGAGGGCTTGAACGAAGAGCTCGCTCCCGGCCAGAGCGTGAACGACTTCCACCAGGTGCTCGGCATGGTGGACGTGGAGTTCGCGACAGGCCATCTCGAGGTGCGCGGCGAGGGGGCATGGAACACCTGGCAGACCCCGACCGTGGGCGACCTGGACGTCACGACGGGCTACGTCGAGATGAAGTACTCCCTGCCGTTCGGCGCGTTCGCCGCGGGGCGCATCGACGGCATGCGCTTCTCGGACCTCGAGGATTCGAGCGGAGTGAGCCACACCTGGGATTCGAACATCGCGCGCTGGGAGCTCGGCGCCGGTTACCGCATCGATCGCACGATCTTCGCGAAGCTGGTCTACCAGCACACGCGCCTCGAAGGCCACGACCTCGAGCCGTCGCTCCTCGCGGCGCAGCTCAGCGTGGGGTTCTGACCCGCCACCTGCCTCCTTGTGGTTCCGCAGAGCGCAACGTAGAGTCCACGCCATGGCCGATCTCCATGCTGTGGACCGCTGGCTCGAGACGAATCTCGACCAGAGCCTGGACGAGCTCAAGCGGCTCGTGGCCCAGCCCAGCGTCGTCGCGCAGAAGCTCGGTATCGAGCCGTGCGCCGACCTCGTCGCCTCGATGCTCCGCGCGCGCGGCTTCGCCACGGAAGTCCTGCCGACGGGAGGGTCGCCCGTGGTCGTCGCCGAGCGCGGCGGCCGGAGCGACAAAACGCTCGTCATCTACAACCACTACGACGTGCAGCCCCCCGAGCCCCTCGAGCTCTGGACGAGCCCTCCCTTCGAGGCCACGGTTCGAGACGGCAAGCTCTACGGTCGCGGCGTGAGCGACGACAAAGGACA
>DATEOQ010000319.1:0-3026 GCA_035273905.1 Candidatus Eiseniibacteriota bacterium
CCCCGCGATGAGCGCGCAGTCGGCCTGGAAGTGGAGCGCGAAGTGGATGTCGCGCGCGTTCCGCTGCTCGATCGCGGACGGGAGCACGTCGCGCACGATGGCGAGGGTGCGGTCGAGGTCGTGAAGGCCCACCAGGACCTGCGCGACGGCCAGCTTGGCGCGGTTCACCATCGGCGCATCCCCGAGCCGTTCGAAGGTAGCCAATCCCTCCTCGAAGGCCGCGATCGCTCCGGCGTCGTCCTCGGCGATCCACCGGCTCCATCCGATTCCCTCGAGCGCGGCCGCAACCTCGCGCGCGTCCCCGAGCTCACGCCAGATCGCGAGGCTCTCCTCCGCCGCCCCCGCCCCTCCTCCCGCCTCGCCGCCCCAGGCCGCCAGCACGCTCGCCCCCGCGAGAGCGCGCGCCGTCTCCCGCGTCCGTCCCCGCTCGCGCCCCAGCACGCGGCGGAGCGCCTGACGCCCTTCGCGATAGTGGCCGTGCATTTGCCAGAACCAGGCGAGCGCCCCGGCCAGCCTGAGATCGAGCGATGGGTCGTGCAACACCGCCCAGGCGAGCGCCGCGCGCAGATTGTCATGGTCGCGCTCCAGGCTCGCCACCCATCGGACCGGCTCGCGGATCCGCTCCTCGTAGGCCCGGTCCGCGATGCCGGCCATGTGCTCGGCATGACGGCGCGCTACCGTCTTGAGCTCCCCGGCGCTGCGGAGAAGCTCTTCGGCGTGCTGTCGCAAGGGCTCGAGCAGCCGATACCGCGTGCGATCCTCGTCATCGCGGCGGGAGACAACGAGCGACTTGTCCACGAGACGCGCGAGCGTGTCGAGGACCTCTTCCTCCGGCAGGCTGTCGAACCCGCAGACCGACTCCGCCTGCTCCAGGTCGAAGCCCCCCGCGAACACCGCCAGTCGCCGGTACAGCACGCGCTCCGGATCGGAGAGGAGGTCGTGGCTCCAGTCGAGCGCCGCGCGCAGCGTCTGGTGGCGCGCGGGACCGCCGCGACGTCCGCCGCTCAGGACGCGGAAGCAGTCGTCGAGCCGGCGCTCGATCTCGGCCGGCGCCATCGCGGGAATGCGCGCGACGGCCAGCTCGATGGCGAGCGGGATGCCTTCGAGGCGCCGGCAGATCTGGAGCACAGCCTCGACGTTCGCGTCCGTGATCTCGAAGCGCGGATCGCGCGCGACCGCGCGATCGTGGAACAGCCGGACGGCGTCGGATCTCAGGGCGGTCTCCACCGCGATCCGTCCGGATTCCTCCGGCAGGGACAACGGCGGCGCCGACCAGACCCGCTCCCCCGCCACGTTCAGGCTCTCGCGGCTCGTCGCGAGCACGCGCAGCTTCGGGGCCGCTTCCATCAAGGATTCGAGCGCGCGCGCCGTCTCGTCCAGCACGTGCTCGCACCCGTCCACGACGAGGAGGAGCTCCTTCGGGCCGATCTCGGCGGCGAGCCGGCCGAGCACCGTGGACTCCTCCTGGTCCACGACGCCGAACGCCTCTGCGATGGCGGAGGCCACGAGCGACGAATCGAGCTCGGGATCGAAGCTCACCTCCCGGACGCCCGCGCCGAATCTCGGAAGGGCGCGGCGCGCGGTCTCCATCGCGAGGCGGGTCTTTCCGGAGCCGCCGGCCCCCGTGATCGTCACGAGCCGGCTCGCGCCGATCAGCGTGAGGAGCTCCGCGATCTCGAGATTCCGTCCGATGAAGGAGGTGGCCGGAGGCGGAAGATTGTGGGGATGCTCGCGCGGAGCGCCGTCCGCCAACCGTGCGAGATCGTCCTTGAGCTCCGCCATCGAGGCGTAGCGCTCCGCCGGGTCGCGCTCGAGACAGCGGCGGAGCACCCGCTCGAGGGCCGCCGGCAGCACGCCGTTTTCGATCCGCGGCCAGTCCGCGGCCGCGATGGCGAGGAGCGTCTCGAGCGGCGTGCTCCCCGTGAAGGGGAGCGTCCCCGTCGCGAGCTGGTAAAGGACGATGCCGAGGCTGAAGACGTCGGACCGGGCGTCGATGTCGCGTCCGCGCGCGTGCTCCGGGCTCATGTAGGCCACGGTACCCAGGATCACGCCGGGCGAGGTCTCGAGCTGGGTCGCGTCGACGGGCGATGCGGGATCGGCGCCGGCCTTGGCGAGACCGAAATCCACCACTTTGATGTTCCCGCCGGGCGTCACGATGAGGTTGCCGGGCTTCAGATCCCGGTGGATCACGCCGGCGCGGTGCGCGGCCTCCAGCGCTTCGGCGATCTGGGTTCCGAAACGGACGACCTCGCTCTCGGGCACGGCGTGGCCCTTCATGCGCGTCGCGAGCGTGTCCCCCGGAATGAGCTCCATCACGAGGTAGTCCGTGCCCCGCTCGCTTCCGATGTCGTAGAGGGTGCAGATGTGGGGGTGGTTGAGCCGGGAGATGGCGCGGGCCTCGCGCTCGAAGCGCGACTTGGCCTCCGGCGAGGCCGTGGCGTTTTCGGGAAGGACCTTGAGCGCGACCTCGCGTCCGAGGCGCGTGTCGCGGGCGCGGTAGACCTCGCCCATGCCGCCCTGGCCCAGGCGGTCGATCAGCTCGTAGGGACCGAAGCGGCTTCCTGGAGCGCGGGAGACGAACATGAGCGACCGATGATAGCCCATGCGTTACTCTCGGTCACATGGACCCGGCGCTCGAGTCTCTGCCCCCCAACCCGCGCGTCTTCGTGCTGACCGGAGCCGGCATCAGCGCGGAGAGCGGCATCCCCACGTTCCGGGGCGTGGACGGGTTCTGGCGCGGCTACGCGATCGAGTCGGTGGCCACGCCGGAAGCCTTCGCGCGGGATCCGTTCCTCGTCTGGACCTTCTACTCGGAGCGGCGGGATGGAGCGCGCGACAAGGAGCCGAACGCGGCCCACCTGGCGCTCGCGCGGCTCGAGGAGCGCATCCAGGACCGGTTCTTCCTCTGCACCCAGAACGTCGATCCGCTCCACGAGCGCGCGGGCTCGCGCCGCGTGGCGCACATGCACGGCCGCCTCTTCGAGACCCGGTGCTCCGATCCGGAGTGCGCGCGCCCCCCGTACCCG
>DATEOQ010000320.1:0-3760 GCA_035273905.1 Candidatus Eiseniibacteriota bacterium
ACGTCCGACGGACCGTGGATGTCGAGGTGCTGGCCCACGAGGTAGCGATCGTCCCAGACGAAGTCGTAGCCGATGGACCGGGCGTGGGGGAGGAAGGCGGCCAGGACGACGATCGCCCCGAGGATCGAGGCCCGCCAGCGGGCCGCGCCGGCCGTGCCCCCGCCCGTGCGGGGCCGGCCAGCCGCCATCCCTTGGAAACGTTGAGCTTGCAGGCGAGGAGCCATGGGCCGGACGTTAGGGAGCGGGCGGCGTGTCGCGCAACGTGAATCTGCCTGATGACGCACTGCCGCGCCGCGGGTTACAGTACCCAACTACCCCCGGGGAGCGCCGAAGACCCAGCATGATCCGAAGCATGACAGGTTATGGCCGGGGCGAGGTCGTGGTGGATGGCCTTCGCCTCGCGGCCGAAGTGCGGTCGGTGAACCACCGATTCTGCGAGCTCTCCGCGCGTCTCCCGCGGACCCTCGGCATCTACGAGCACGAGGCCCGCAAGATCGTGCAGGAGCGGTCGGTCCGGGGAAAGATCAACCTCGTCGTGACCTGGGGCGAGGAGGGCGGAGGAGAGGACGGGCGGGAGCCCACCGGCACGCTGACGCTCGACGAGCGCGCGGCCGATCGCTACATGGAGCTCCTCCAGGCGCTCCAGAAGAAGTACAAGCTCTCGGGCAGCGTCGACCTGGACACGTTCGCGTCGCTTCCGAATCTCTTCGTCTGGAGCGAGATGCGCCGGGATCCCGAGTTCTACCTCGGCATCCTGCGCGAGGTCGTGACCGCGGCCACCGAGGACATGATTCGCATGAAGGAGACCGAGGGATCGGCCCTCCGGACGGATCTCGAGGCGCGGGTCGAGGGCATTCGGGATCGCGTGGCGCGGATTCGCGAGCGCGCGCCCCAGAAGGTCAGGGAGACCGCGGACAAGCTTCAAGATCGCATCCGCGTTCTCCTCGACGGCAACGAGCTCTCCGAGGAGCGTCTCGCGCAGGAAGTCGCCATGATGGCGGACCGGCTGGACGCGACCGAGGAGTGCGTGCGGCTCGAGGCGCACTGCGATCACTTCAAGAAGCTCCTGAACGAGGAGGCCACGCCCGGACGGAAGCTCGGCTTCCTCCTCCAGGAGATGAATCGGGAGATCAACACGATCGGCTCGAAATCGGCCGACGTTCCCATCATCGAGCAGGTCGTCGACGTCAAAGAGGAACTTGAGCGGATCCGCGAGCAGGTCCAGAACATCGAATGACGCGGACGTGATCGGCTCGGAGTATCGCCGGTTCGTGGTGGTGATCTCGGGGCCGTCCGGCGCCGGAAAGAGCTCCTTCGTGAAGGCGCTCCTCGGGCGCTATCCGCGCGATCTGGTCTACTCGGTCTCCGCCACGACGCGCCCCCGCCGGGCGCACGAGACGGAGGGGAAGGACTACTTCTACCTCGGCCGCGAGGAGTTCCAGCGGCGGGTGGGCGCCGGCGAGTTCATCGAGCACGCGGAAGTGCACGGCGAGCTCTACGGCACGCTGAAGAGCCAGACCGAAGCGGTGCTCCGCTCGGGGCGGAACGTGCTCCTGGACATCGACGTCCAGGGAGGGCACTCGGTCCGGACGATCTACCCGGACGGGGTCTTCATCTTCGTGCTTCCGCCGTCGCTCGCGGACCTCGAGGAGCGGCTCCGGGCGAGAGGCACGGACAGCGAGGAGCGCATCAGGCTCCGGCTGGAGAACGCGCGGCGCGAGATCGCGATCGCGCGCGAATACGATTACGCGGTCGTCAACGACGACCTGGAAGACGCGACCCGGAAGGTCCTCGCCATCATCGAGGCGGAGACGTGCCGGGCGTCGCGGCGGACCGACGGCGGTCGGTCCGAACCCTAGTCAGGAGGATCTGTGGATTCCAAGACCAACGCGCTTCGCTCGAGCAACGTCCCGAACAAATACGAGCTCATCATCGTCGCGGCGAAGGAAGCCCGCCGCATGAACGAGCTCTCCCGCCAGACGGGCCTCAACCTGGGCGGCAAGGTCACGAACGTCGCGCTGGAGGAGACGCTCAAGGGCCACGTCCTCTATCACTACCAAGAGATGCCCGCTGAACCCGAGGAAGCGCCGAGCGCCGACTCGGAGGAGTAGCCTGACGTGACGGAGACGCGGTCCCTCACCGGCGCGCGCGTCCTCCTCGGCATCACGGGGGGCGTCGCCGCGTACAAGACGCCCGACCTGGTTCGGGCGCTCGGTAAAGAAGGGGCGCTCGTCTCCGTCATCCTGACCACGCGGGCGCTCCGCTTCGTCACCAGGGACGCGCTCCGCTCGGTCACCAAGGGGCCTGTGCTCCACGGGCTCTTCGAAACGAAGGCCCTCGGCACCGGTCCCTGGTTCGAGGGCATGCCCGAGAGCGCGCTCGGCATGGCGCACATCGGGATGGCCCGCGAGGCCGACCTGATCCTCGTCGCCCCCGCCACCGCCAACGCCCTCGGCAAGCTCGCGCACGGCCTCGCCGACGATCTCCTCTCGACCGCGCTCATCGCCACACGCTCGCCCGTCCTCCTCGCCCCCGCGATGAACGTCGCCATGTGGGAGCATCCGGCCGTCCAGGCGAATCTCGAGACGCTTCGCGCGCGCGGGATCCGCCTGGTCGGCCCCGAGGAGGGATCGCTCGCGGACGGCGAGTGGGGCATGGGGCGAATGGCCTCGCTCGAGGCGATCGTCGCCGCCTGCGCGTCCCTCGTCGGACCTGTCGGGGTGCGTTCCGGCGAGGGCGGGAATGGCGCGTCGCCGCGCGACGGCAGGCCGCTCGAGGGGCGCACGATCGTCGTGACCGCCGGCGGCACCGAGGAGCCGATCGATCCGGTGCGCGTCATCACCAACCGCTCGACGGGCAAGATGGGCTTTGCCATCGCGGCGGAGGCGCGCGATCTGGGAGCGCGGGTCCGGCTCATCA
Organism: Candidatus Eiseniibacteriota bacterium; assembly: GCA_035273905.1. Classification (GTDB taxonomy): domain Bacteria; phylum Eisenbacteria; class RBG-16-71-46; order SZUA-252; family SZUA-252; genus WS-9. Next base: position 2,920 of record DATEOQ010000320.1, read on the forward strand.
CCGCGCGCGTAACCGCGGAGGCCCCTGCAGGCGTCGAGCGGATCGACGCGACCACCGCGGCCTCCATGGCGGACGCCGTGCTCCGAGCCGTGAAGGACGCCGACGCCCTCGTCATGGCGGCGGCCGTGAGCGACTTCACCCCGACGAAGCCGAGCGGGACGAAGCTTCAGCGCGAGGGAAGCGGGCTCAAACTCGACCTCGAGCCCACGACCGACATCCTGAAGCAGGTCCGCGCGGCCCACCCCGAAAAGCTCCTCGTCGGCTTCGCGCTCGAAACCGAGGACGAGATCAACCGCGGTCGGGGTAAGATGCAGCGCAAGGGGCTCGACCTGGTCGCGATCAACAATCCGGGCAAGCCGGGCTCCGCCTTCGGCTCGGACACGAACGATGTGACGCTGATCGATTCCGATGGACGCGTCGAAGCGCTGGGACTCCGTCCCAAGCGCGAGGTGGCGCGAGCGATCCTGCTCCGGGTGGCCAAGGCGCTGAATCAGGACTGAGGGGAAGCCGGTGGACGATGGGCGGGGCGAGCTCGTGGCGATCGCGGGGGAAGCGGTGACGCTCCTCGAGCGCGAGCTTGCGCGCGGCCGGCGACGGATCGAGCTGCCCGGGATCGCGGGCGAGGCCACGACGCCCATCATGGCTGCAGCGCCCCGAACCACGCCAACCTCGCCGCGGACCTCCGCGACGGTGGCAACGCCACCGGCGGCGCTTCCAGCCGCCGACACCGCGACCACGCTCTCGCTGCCCGGCTTCGAGCCGCCCGCGCCGCCGCCGTCCGCCACCGTGCGGGCGCCGATGCCGGTCCCGATCCGTCTCGCCGCGCGCCCCGACCTCCCGA
>DATEOQ010000321.1:0-3683 GCA_035273905.1 Candidatus Eiseniibacteriota bacterium
TTACCGGAGCCGCACGATCCGGATCGTCGACTCCGCAGTGCCGTCCGAGAGCTTCACGAAGTAGATCCCCGATCCCACCACGCGTCCCGCGCCGTCCCTGCCGTTCCACGGGGCTCGATGCACGCCTTGAGGCACGGTCGCATCCACCAGAGTGCGCACCAGCTTGCCGGTCGCCGAGTAGACCCGCAGCGTGACGTGCTTGGCCGCGGGGAGCTCGTACGCGATGTCAGTCGCGCTCGAGAACGGGTTCGGCCTCGCGGGGTAGACCCGCGGCGACGGAGCGCCGGTCGGAACGAGGGCGATGCCGGACGTGACCTCGGTGCGAGACGCCGATCCGCTCCAGGAGCCTGTTTGCGGGTCCACGAGCTTGATCTCGGCTCCCTGCGGAACGCCGGCGGGGGCGCCGTCGAACGATAGCGTGAAGCTGAGCGGCAGTGCCGGCGCCGCGTCGGTCAGGCGAACGATCATGAAGCGGCTCATCTGTGGATCGCTGCCGTCGAAGTCCACCTGGTACCCGGCATCGACCGGCACGGCGAGATCGCGGATCGTGGTGCCCGGGGCGGGACTGATTCCGAACGAGAGCCCGCCGAAGTCGCTTCCCGGCTCGACCCTCAACGCCACGGTTCCCTGGCCCTCCGAAGACCACTCGACGGGACCGTTGAATCCGATTCGAGTCGCGCCCCCGGTCTTCGGCTCGTCGATGTGGCTGAATCCGAAGCGGAGCATCTTCCGCACGCAGCAGATGACGTCGCGGATGTCGACCGCGCCGTCGTCGTTGCAATCGGCGTGCGTCTTGACGGAATCCGGACACAGGCTCGAATCCGCGAGCGCGCAGCGGACGAGCCGGATGATGTCGAGCACGTTGGATCGCCCGTTCCCGTCCAGGTCGCACGGTGGCTGCCCCACACAGAACCGTCCCATGGGCTCGGCGAACGTGGGGCAGGGCGGGACGGCGGTGCCCGTCGGATCGGAGACGACCGTGTCGTTGAAGCGCAGGAAGTAAGGCCCCGGGGCCGCACCTTGGCCGATGGCGTAGCAGACTCGAAGGACCGGACCGATCCCCGCCGGAATGGCGGCGCCCGTGTCGGAATACAGCATGAACTTGATCGTCGATTCGTCGGCCGTCCAGGAGACGCGGAAACCGTCGGCGCGTCCCATGGCCCGGGCGCGGATGGGGCGCAGGATATCGCCCGAGAGGAGAACGCTCGGATCCGATCTGAGGTCGACCGCGTGGATGGCCGACTGCACGCCCGCGACCGGCTCCCAGTTGCCGAGCGCGATCTCGACGCATTCGGTGTCGCCGGGCGCTCCGCCGGCGTCGCAGATTCCAATACTGGCCAGCGTGCGGTGGAAGTCGAGGACGTAACAGCTCGTCGCCTTGCAGGTGTCGGGCGACACGGTGAAGTTGCTCTCCACACGGGTCGTATCGGTTCCCGACGGGACCCCCAGCGAGAAGTAGGGAACGACGTACTCCTTCGCGACGGCGTGGTACTGGCCCGACGGGTGGTAGGGCAGACGAAGCACCCGCTCGTAGGGAACCGGGGTCAGCGGGCAGGCGGCAGCCCCCAGCAGGGGATTGGCGTCCCGCACCACGATCTGCACCCGCACCGCGTACTCGGGAATGGGGCCCGCCGTCGGGAGAAGGACGGGCCCTTTCAGATCGACGCTCGCGATGCTGGCGCAGGGGCCCGGCAGCTCTCCCTTGACCACGACGGCCACCGAGTCGCAGGTGGTCGGCTGGAGAGGGGACGGCCCGATCGAGAGGACGGTCCCGAAGGCGGGGGCTGAGCCGAGCAGGGCGGCCGCGATGAGAAGCACGATCGGCAGCCGCGATTTCCGGAAGGTGGACGAACGCTGGGACAGGATCGCTCGAAGAGCCATGAGGTCACTCCTTCGCGGGGCGAATGCACATCCCACCGAGGCGCTGGGGACGCCCCGTCCAAGCATCTACTGGCGAAGCTTCAACGCTAGTACCGCACGCGTCCCGGCGCCACGTCTAGTGGTGCTCGGGATGTCCGTCGTGGTCCTCGTCCATGTCGACCTTGATCGCGTGCCGGATGGCCCACTCGATCCACATCCCGTTGTCCGCGATGCGGGGATCCAGGAACGCGCCGTCCTTCATGAGCCACTTCGACACATCGAACGAGATGAAGGCCGTGGCGGGAGAGCCAGGGGCCACCGTGAACCGGCCGCGGATCATGAACTCATTGTCGATCCGGGTCTGGTAGGTGAATGGACCGCCTCCGTCACCTTGGACCAAACCTTCCAGGTAAACCGTGGCTCCAACCAGGAACGGATAGCCGCCGGCGTTCCAGTCGGACGCGCGGAGGGCCCGCAGGTGCCCCTGCACCCGGTCGTAGTCGCCGGGAGGAACGAGCTGGGTGCCCAGGCTCTCGGCGCTCTGCGAGAGGAGGTCGAGAACGAACGGTCCCCGGAACGTGACCATTCCGCCTTCATGGTCGTCGTCCTCCCCCTCGCCGATCGAGTCTCCCTGCGAGCCGGTGGAATCCATGTCGCCGTCGTCTCCGAGCGTGTCGAGGGTGCCGTCCTCGAAATGGAAGCGGACGTCGCGCACGACGAGGAGCGCCTTCGTGAACGTGACCGGGATGGATTCGGCAGCCGCGGAATACGCGCTATGGAGCGTGAGTCCCGAGGCCAGATTCGCCGATGCGGCGCCGGTTCCCATCGCCTTCACGGTCAGCGGTACCTGCTTCGGGCCGGACACGCTGTCGCTGCCGCAGCCCGCGAGGGCGAGGATCAGGAGGGCGCCAGCCGTGGCGGAGAGACCCTTCCATGAGAAAGGGAACTGTAAGTCGTGACGGAGCATGGCCTTGGCTTCCTTCCTCGATGTCATGGCGCGGCCAAATGGTAGTGGGGGAACCTCCCTATTATAGCACAACCTGCGCTCGGGCGGTGGCACACCGCGGGCCCGTGTGCGACACTGGCGTCACACTCGGGGACGCTTTCGGCGAAACGTGCCCGTGCCTCGATTCCGTAGAACTAGTGCAACGTCCCCCATCTTCGTCCGACCCGGAACGGCCATAGGAGATCTCATGGCTCCCCAACGCATGCTGCGTACGTTGCTCCTCTTCACGGCGGCGCTGGCCGTCATCGTCCTCCCGTGCGCCGGCTCCGCCGATGAGGCGGAGCGCCTCCCGGGAGACGCGATCCCGAGCTTCCAGGCCATCAGGCTGAACCTCGATGCCGGGAAGATGGACTACACGGGAACGACCCGGGTGATGGTTCGCATTCCAAAGGCGACGAAGACCATTCACTTCCACGCGCAGGAGATGAAGCTCACGAACGTCGTGCTGAAGGGGAAAGCGAAGTCCTGGCCGCTCACCACGTCCGAAGGCAAGTGGGGCTTGACGACGGCGACCGCCACGAGCCAGATCCCGGTCGGGAGCTACACGCTCGAGATCGATTTCTCGAACGATTTCGACAAGCGCGCCACGTCGCTCTATCGCGTGGAGTCGGGTGGTAACGCGTACACGTTCACCCAGTTCGAGGCGATCGACGCGCGCGGCGCGTTCCCCTGCTGGGACGAGCCCGCGTACAAGATTCCGTACCAGTTGACGATCGCCGTGCCCGCGGCGCACGAGGCCGTCTCGAACACGCCGGTCATGAGCTCGACGACCGTCAAGGGCGTGAAGACCGTCGTGTTCGAGAAGACCGAACCTACC
>DATEOQ010000322.1:0-3079 GCA_035273905.1 Candidatus Eiseniibacteriota bacterium
CCGCTACTGGACGGCTCCCGAGAACACGCGGCTCGTTCTCGACCTGACGAGGCCGCTCGGAACGGACCCCCAGTTCCGGCTCGCGGACTCCCTCACGTTCGAGATCTACCTTCCCAGGGCGCGCAAGTCGGCCGCGGTCACGACGGAGTTCGTGGGGGACAGCCTCGTCGCGGACATCTTCCCGGCCGTCTCCGAGACGGGAACCTCGGTTCGCATTCGTCTGAAGCGGCCGACCACGCCGCTCGGATTCGTCCTCCCCGCGAGCGAGGGGAATCCCGACCGCATCGTCGTCGACGTTCCCGCGCCTCCGAATCCCGAGGCGGAGAAGCAGCTGGCGCAGAAGGTCACCGAGCTCAAGCAGAAGCGGAACCTGATCGTGGCCATCGACGCGGGGCACGGAGGCGAGGATCCGGGGGCGATCGGCTACCGCAGGCTCCAGGAAGCGGACATCACGCTCGCGATCGCGAAGAAGCTGAAGGCGCAGCTCGATATCATGCCCGGGGTGAGCGGCTTTCTCGTGCGCTCGGGGGACTACTTCGTTCCCCTCCGGAAGCGGATGGACATCGCGCGGCGCTACCAGGCGGACCTCTTCGTGAGCATCCATTGCAACGCGAGCCGGGACAAGGACGCGACCGGGACCGAGATCTACTTCCTCTCACTGACCGGAGCGACGGACGAGGCCGCGCGCGGACTCGCGGAGAAGGAGAACGCGGCCGACTTGATCGGCGGCGTGTCCCCCGAGGCGGGGGACGACCTCCTCTCGATTCTCTTCGATCTGCGCCAGAATGACACGATCCGCCGGAGCAGCGACCTGGCGGAATCGATGATCGACGCGGTGGGTGGGGATTCGAGACTCACGACGCGCGGCATCAAGCAGGCCGGATTCGTGGTGCTCAAGGCCCCGGAGATTCCGTCGGTTCTGGTCGAGACCGCCTTCATCACCAACGCCAGGGAGGCGGCCATCCTCAAGGACGGGCAGTTCCAGACCAAGTTCGCCGAGATGCTCGCTCAAGGAATCGACCAGTACCGGAGCTCGCACGCTCGGGCCACGTCGAATTGACAGGAGACGCTTCCCAGGACCCGGGGTATCCTTACCGGAGCCGGACAGGCACTGGGCCCACCCACGCAAGGAGATATGCCATGAAACGGATCGCCACCATTCTCGGACTCGCGGTTCTCACCCTCGGCCTGGCCGCCACGTCGTGGGCCGGCGGAGCTTCCTGTTCGGGCGACGGCGCCAAGTCGTCCTCGGCGACGATGTCCTCGGGCGGGCACTGCTCGGGTGAAGCCCAGCACTCGATGGCCTCCGCCAAGTGCGAAGGCGTCAAGGCCGGACAGGTCATGTACAGCTTCTCGGTGCCTGCGGTCGAGTGCGAGCATTGCGTCGACAGCATCCAGAAGACCGCCATGGCGACGAAGGGCGTTCAGTGCGCCCACGTCGACCTCTCGACCCGCACCGCGTACGTGATCGCGGACAAGAAGATGAGCAAGGAGCAGGTCTCGAAGATGCTCACCGAGGCGGGCTTCAAGAACAAGTACACGGCCCAGGGCAAGACGGCCCAGGCCTCGTTCACGAAGGCCATCGCCTCCGGCGACAAGGCCGTGGACGCCTGCTGCGCGAAGGGCAAGGACAAGGTCTAAGCTTCACGCATCGCGAACATCGCGGCCCTCCGTCCTCGCGGACGGGGGGCCGTTTCTATTTCTGGGCCTTGGCGAGCGTGGCGGCCGGGGCGAGGCGGCGCGCGAGCGCGCGCCGCGTGGCGGGCATGTTGTCGAAGGTGGCGAGGAGGGTTCGGACCTCGGGCCATCCATCCACGGCGTGCGGATTGAGCGACGCCACGGTCACCGTCTCGGGGAAGCGCCTGAGCCACGCGCGCCCCAGCTCTTCCTGCTCTGGCGTCGTGGAGCCGCGCACCGCGACCGTGAGGAGCGCGCTCCCCTCGATCGTCTTGGGCCACGTCGCGGGATCGGAGGTGCGCTCCTCGGCGGTCATGCCGTGGGCGCGAAGGAGGTCCGTGATTCCGGCGCGCGTCGTGGGGCGGTTGATCTCGAGCACCTCCACGGGGGACCGGAGCGGGATCCCGCCCGCCCCCTGGCGGAGGATGCGGAACGCGCCGTCGGCGACGCGCTCCAGCTCTTCGTGCGAGATCATGTCCCGGGCTTCCCGCTCGAGCCCGAGCCCCCAGTCGCGCGGGCGCGCCGCGCTCCCGGCGCGGAGCCGGCGGAGCCGTCCCAGCGATTCCAGAATGCGCGCTTCGGTGAGCCGTCCGGTGCGGAGCGCCTCGCGCAGCGCGGCGAGCGCCTCGTCAGGTCCCGGATGGAGCTTGGAGTAGAGGAGAAGGTCCGAGCCCGCCTCGATCGCGCGCACGGCGACCTCGCCATACGATCCGCGCGAGGTCGCGCCCGCCATCTCGAGCGCGTCGGTGACCACCACGCCCTGAAAGCCCAGGCGCTCGCGGAGCACGCCGGTGACGATGGGGGGCGAGAGCGTGGCGGGGCGACCGGGGTCGGGGTCGAGCGCGGGCACCACCACATGCGCCACCATCACGACCGGCGCGCCCCACGCAACCGCGGCCTCGAACGGACGCACCTCGCGCAGAGCGAGGATCCGCGCGTCGGCCTCGACGTGCGGGAGATCGACGTGCGAGTCGAGCGACGTGTCGCCGTGCCCGGGGAAGTGCTTCACGACCGGAATGATCCCCGCCGCTTCCATTCCTTCCACCGCGGCGCGGCCGCACGCGGTCACCTGCGACGCCGCGGTGCCGAACGAGCGGATCCCGATGACCGGATTCATCGGATTCGAGTGGATATCGAGGACCGGCGCGAAGTCGAGATTCACGCCGAGCGCGAGGAGACGCCGGGCCGTGCGCTGCGCGAGATCCTTGACCAGCGGCGGTCCCCCCGACGCGGCCACCGCGCGCGCGGACGGAGGCACCTCCCAGAATCCGGAGAGCTGGGAGACCATGCCCCCCTCCTCGTCGGCGCACACGAGCGGCGGCTCGGCCGGCGAGCCGAGCGTCGCGTGCACCGCGCGGCAGAGCCTCGCCGCCGTCCCCGCATCGGGGAAGTTCGGCGCGAA
>DATEOQ010000323.1:0-4186 GCA_035273905.1 Candidatus Eiseniibacteriota bacterium
AGGCAATGTTCGTCGTGCTGATGGCGCTCGGCGTGATCAGCTTCTTCGTGGAGAAATCGGCCGATCCGACGCGCGCGTACGCGGGCTACCTGCTCGGCTTCTGGTACTTCATGAGCCTCGGACTTGCGGGGGCTTTGTTCACCGCCATCCACTACGCGACCGGAGCGACCTGGAGCGTCGTCGTTCGCCGTGTCGCGGAGTCCTTCATGTCGTACCTGCCGATCGCGCTCGTGCTCCTGCTCGTGGTGTGGCTCGGAATTCCCAACCTCTACGTCTGGTCCTCGAGCGCGGCCGGACAGGCGGGGCACGGCGTCGACATCACGAAGGGGGGCTATCTCTCCAAATCCCTCTTCGCGGTCCGAAGCGCGCTCTTCCTCGTGACCTGGTGCGTCTTCGCCTGGTACTTCATCCGGAACTCGACGCGGCAGGACGAGACGGGAGATCCCAAGCTGACCAAGGCCAGCATCCGGGCCTCGTCCATCTTCATCCTGGTCTTCGCCCTCACCCTGACGCTCGCCTCGTTCGACTTCCTCATGTCCCTCGAGCCGACCTGGTACAGCACGATGTTCGGCGTCTACTGCTTCGCCGGCCTGTGGCAAGCAGGCCTCGCCGCCCTGACCGTGGTGGTCATCCTGCTCCGGCGCCAGGGGGCGCTTCAGGGCGTGGTGAACCGCTATCACTACTGGGATCTCGGCAAGTATATGTTCGCCTTCTCGGTCTTCTGGATGTACATCGCCTTTTCCCAGTTCATGCTCATCTGGTACGCCAACTTGCCCGAGGAGATCGAGTACATGATCCCGCGGACCTTCACGGGCTGGGGCGGCGTCGGTATCGCGCTCATGGTGCTCCGGTTCGGATTCCCGTTCTTCGCGCTACTGCACCAACGGGCCAAGGAAAGCGAGGTGTGGCTCCTCGTCAACGCGGGCGTCATCCTGATCGGGCACTGGGTCGACCTCTACTGGACCATCCTCCCGGTGTTTTCCCGGCAGCAGGTCGTCCTCGGATGGACCGAGATCGGGATCACGCTCGGATTCCTGGGGCTTTTCGGCTTCTGTCTCCTGCGCTTCTTCGCCAAGTATCCGGTCGCGCCGCGGCGGGATCCGATGTTCGAGGCCAGCGTGAGGTTCCACGGATGAGCCACGACCCGCACGGCTCGCACACCCCGGACGGACACGACCACGAGGAGTCGCTCTCCAAGACCCTCGCGCGGATGCAGTTCGTCGTCACCGGGATCTTCATTCTCGTCATCGCAAGCCTCGCCTACGTCGCCGGGATGCACTCGGCGAAGGGCGGCCACGGCGAGGGAGGCGGGACGTCGGCCGCCCCCGCGTCGAAGGTGGACGTCCAGGCGCTCCTCAAGGACTCGCCCGAGCAGATCGCGAAAGGGAAGTCGCTCTTCGCCGTGAACTGTGCCTCCTGTCACGGGAACACGGGACAGGGCAACGGGCCCGCCTCGGCGGCGCTCAATCCCAAGCCGCGCGATTTCACGTCGGGCTACTGGCGCTACGGCGGCGGCGAGGCTCGCGTGGTTCGTACGATCAGCGAGGGGTCGCCCGGAACCGCGATGGCCGCGTTCACGAGCATTCCGCTCGAGGACCGCTTCGCACTTGCGCACTACGTCCGCTCGCTTGGTCCCAAGGAGGAACAGGACAAGCCGGAGGATCTCGCCTGGCTCGGCCCCACGGGCGGCACGAGCGAGTCGGGCGGGACGGCTACGGCGGGTGGCCCAGCGACGCCTCAGCCCTCGAAGGCGACGATGCCGATCGAGGCCGCGATCGCGCTCCTCGCCCAGCCGGAGCCCAAGGCGGGCGTCTCCATGACGGCCTCGTCCGACACGGGCGAGCCGGGGGCGCCTCTGTACGCGGAGCGCTGCGCCTCCTGCCACGGCGGCGCGGGCGAAGGGGGCGTTCGTGTCCGGATGATCGGCTCCGCCCCGTACGCGTACGTCACGTCCCGCGGCCTGGGCGACGCGCAGGGAGCGTGGACCGGCGACGCCGGCGCGTTCGAGAAGCTCATCCTGAACGGCATTCCGGGCTACGTCATGCCCGCCAATGGCGATCTCTCGCGGGAGGCCCTCCAGGACCTCCGCGGGTATACACTCAAGCTTCGCGCGCTCCAGCAGGGCGCGCGCCGCACCGGGAGCTGACCACGATGACCCGTTTCCGCCGCAGCCACGCGATCGCGCTCGCCATTGGACTCCTCGCGCTCCTCGGAGGCGTGGGCACGGCGTGGGCCTGGCTCGTCAATCCGGTGACACCGGTCGCGCACGAGGTGCGGGAGCTCTTCTACAAGGCGGTCGGAGTCACGATGTTCTTCTTCGTGCTGGCCGAGGGTATCCTGCTCGTGGCCGTGCTCAAGTTCCGCGCGAAGCCGGGGGTGGCCCCGGCCACGTTCCACGAGAACATCAAGCTCGAGCTCGTGTGGACCGCGATTCCGGCGCTCGCCATGGTGATCCTGGCGGGGCCCGCGTTCAGCACGCTCAAGTACCTCGAGACGGTGCCCAAGTCCGACCTCACCATCGAGATCGTCGGGCACCAGTGGTTCTGGGAATATCGGTATCCGGGGCAGGGCATCGTGTTCGCCAACGAACCGCTCGTGATCCCGGCCAACAAGATCGTCGCCGCGGACGTGACCTCGATCGACGTCGTGCACAGCTGGTTCATGCCCGAGTTCGGCGTGAAGATGGACGCCAACCCGGGGCGCGTGAATCACACCTGGTTTCAGGTGGAGCGGCCCGGCACCTACCGCGGACAGTGCGCGGAGCTGTGCGGCGTGCTCCACGGAGACATGCTGATCACCGTGCAGGTCGTCACGCCCGAAGAGTTCGAACGCTGGATCGAGCAGAAGAAGAAGGGAGCCTAGGACCATGGAAGCCGGAACGCTGACCCGGCCGCACGCGGGCGTGCACGCCGAGCACAAGGCCAGCCTGAGGAGCACCATCCTCGACTGGCTGCTCACCACCGACCACAAGAAGATCGGCGTGATGTACATCTGGCTCGCCTTCTCCTTCTTCGCGATCGCGGGTGTCTTTGCCCTCGTCATGCGCGCGCAACTCTCGGCGCCAGGGCTCCACGTGGTCCGTCCCGACATCTACAACCAGATCATGTCCCTCCACGGGACCTTCATGATCTTCTTCTGGACGATCCCGATCATGGCGGGGATCGGAAACTACGTCGTGCCGATCCAGATCGGCGCGCGCGACATGGCGTTCCCGCGCGTCAACGCGTTCTCCTTCTGGCTCCTGATCCCGGCCGGGCTCCTCATGCTCTCCGGGCTCTGGCTCCAGGGCGGCGCCGCGGCGGCGGGCTGGACCGGCTATCCGCCGCTCACCGACCGGCAGTACTCGCCGGGGCCGGGCGTGGATCTCTGGATCCTGGGGCTCCACCTGGCGGGCATGGCGTCGATCCTCGGGGCGATCAACTTCGTGGTCACGATTCTCAACCTGCGCGCCCCCGGCATGACGATGATGAAGATGCCGATGATGTCCTGGAACGTCCTGATCACGCAGTCGATCATCCTCGTCGCGACCCCGGTGCTCGCCGGCGCGCTCACGATGCTCCTCACGGATCGAATGTTCGGCACCGGGTTCTTCCATCCGTCCGCGGGAGGGGACCCGGTCTTGTGGCAGCACCTCTTCTGGTTCTACTCGCACCCGGCCGTCTACATCATGGTCTTGCCGGGCATGGGCTTCGTCTCGCAGATCCTGCCCGCGTTCTCGTCGAAGCGTCTCTTCGGCTACAAGGGCATGGTGCTCGCCACGGCGGGGATCGGCTTCATCGGATTCCTCGTGTGGGGCCACCACATGTTCGCGACCGGGATGGACCCGGGGCTGCGCCGGTTCTTCAGCTTCGCGTCGATGGTCATCGCGGTGCCGACGGGGATCAAGATCTGGTCCTGGCTCGCCACGGTATGGGGTGGCTCGATCCGGTTCCGCACGCCGATGCTCTACGGGCTTGGATTCATCGCGCTCTTCACGATCGGCGGGATCACCGGCGTCTGGCTCGCCCTCGTGCCCTTCGACGTGCAGGTGCACGACACCTACTTCGTCGTCGCGCACCTCCACTACGTGCTCTTCGGCGGCTCCTTGATGTCGATCTTCGCGGGGATCTACTACTGGTTCCCGAAGATGTCGGGGCGCTTGTACAACGAGTTCTGGGGCAAGGTGCAGTTCTGGCTCGTGTTCATC
>DATEOQ010000324.1:0-3665 GCA_035273905.1 Candidatus Eiseniibacteriota bacterium
CACAAGCCCACGAACGCGAGCAACGCCCCGGTCGGAATCGTGACCCCGGCGACCTCGAACGCGAGCCAGTGGTCGAGGATCTTGTCGTAGACGCCGCCGAGGGAGAGCGTGGTGCGCAGGCCCTTTCCGCCGATCGCCCACACCAGCGTCGGATTGTGGAACGGCGCGATGAGCCAGAAGATGGACATGCCGGAGACGAGGGCGAACCCGAGGTAGGTCCCGACCATCATCTCCTGGCCGCGCGTGCGGTTCAGAAGCCAGCCGTAAGCGGCGCCGACCGGGATGGCCAGCGCGACTCCAATTCCCATCGCGGTCGCCACGCCCGCGGCGCCGTGAATTCCAAAATTCAGCGAGATCACGCAGCCGATCAGCCCGCAGATGATTCCGACGGGGAGGCCGAAGTTCAAACCGAGGCCGCCCTGGATGGCCGGTAGGAGCGCGAGGACCAGGATTCCGTTGCGCGCGACACGCGCGATGCAGTCCTCGATCAGGATGGCCATGTTCATCTTCGTGGCGACGGCCACCGCGAAGAGCGCCGCTAAAAAGGCGGCGATGAGAAGACGAGGGAGGCCGATCTCCCGGAGCGCTGCGGGGAGCTTCACGCGATGGCTCGCAGCAGGGCTGTTTGCGTCGACGTGGCGACCCGCAGCATCAAGCCGCGCGCTCCTCTCCAGCCATGGCGAGCCCGAACGCGGCGTCCGGCGCGTCGGGGGGCAGGATCGTCTCCACGCGTCCGCGATAGATGATCGCGATGCGATCGCACAGCGCGCGCAGCTCGGCCAGCTCCGACGACGTGAGGACGAGCGTGACGCCCTCCTCACGATTCAGCCGCGTGAGGATCTCGAGCACGCGCGCCTTGGCGCCGACATCGATCCCGCGGGTGGGCTCGGAGACGAACATCAGGCGAGGCCTCAACGTCATCGCTCGGGCGAGGCAGACCTTCTGCTGATTGCCGCCGGAGAGGCGCCGCACCTGCTGCGCGGGGCCCGTCGTGCGGATGTCGAGATCGCGAATCATTCCCTCGGCATGAGCGCGCAGCGCGCGAGGATCCATGACCTGAAGCGCCGGCAGGGGGAACGGCCACAGGAACCGGCCCTGCGATTCCAGAGCCGACAAGGCGATGTTGAGCTCGACGCTCTCCTCGCCGAGCAAACCAACCCCGCGGCGATCCTCGGAAACGAACGCGAGCCCGCGCTCCAACGCCTCCCGCGGGCGGTTCAACGGAAGCTCGCGCCCCTCGAACACCACGCGCCCGTCGCCGGGGTACAGCCCCATGACCCCGTTCGCGATTCCGATCTTTCCCTGTCCGGCGAGGCCGGCGATCCCGAGGATCTCGCCCCGGCGCACCATCAGCGACACGTCCTCGACCTGCTCGCCGGGCATGTCGACGCGAAGCCCCTGGATCTCCAGAGCCGCCTCGACCCCGGTGGGGAACACGCGCCGCGCCGCGCTTTCCGCCGCGGGCCGCCCGACCATCATCTCCGCGATCCGCACGACCGACACCGCCCGCGGGTCGACGACGCCCACCACCTCGCCATCCCGCAACACCGTCGCTCGATCCGCGACGGCTCGCACTTCTTCCAATCGATGGGTGATGAACAGCACCGCCACGCCGGCGCGCGCGAATTCGCGCATGGTCGCCAGCAACCGTTCCGCCTCGCTCTCCGCTAGCACCGCGGTGGGCTCGTCGAAGATCAGAACCCGGAGCTTCTCCTTGTCCACCTCACGCGCGATCTCGACGAACTGCATGTGGCCCACGGGAAGCCCAGCCACGGGGAGCCACTCGTCCACACCGAGCCCGACCCGGTCGAGCGCGCGCCGCGCGTCCTCGCGCATCCGCTGCACGTCCAGCCGCTCCAATCCACGACCGAAAACGCGCGACAAGAGTGACCGCCGCGTCGGCTCGCGGTTCAGCTTGATGTTCTCGGCGATCCGGAATCCGGGGAGCAGCATGAACTCCTGGTGCACCATCCCAATCCCGGCCTCGATCGCGTCGCCGGGCCCCCCGAAACGAACAGGGCGGCCCTCGAGCAGGATCTCGCCCGTGTAGCCGCCCGTTTCGTGGATCACCGGCATCCCGAAGAGGATGTTCATCAGCGTGGATTTGCCCGCGCCGTTCTCGCCCAAGAGCGCGTGGATCTCGCCCGCCGCCACGGCGAGCGACACGCCCTTCACAACGCGAACGCCCTCGTACTCCTTGGTGATGCCTCGGAGCTCGAGGGCGGGCGCACCAGCGGGGGCGGCGCCTAGGCCGCCACCGCCGCTAGTAGTAGATGTTGCTGACAAGGAACAGGTAGGAGTTGCCCTTGTTCGCGTCGTACTTCGAGATCGTGATCGGGACGCCGGCCTCCTGTTCCATGTACTGCTTCACCGTCGCGGGGTCCTTGTAGTTGGCCTTGCCCTCGACGGAATCGACCATGAGATCCGTCATCGCGCGAATCGAGAGCATCACCTCGGGCACGGGCCACGTCGCGAAGTGGCCGGTCATGTGGTGATCGGCGATGACCTTCTTGTTCTCGGCGTTGATGTACGCCATGTCCCCCGCCTTGTCGGCCGGGATCGCGATGCCGAGCGCCGTGGGATAGCCGTGCGTGGGGCTGGGGCAGCACTGCTCGGGGATGTAGCCGCCGTTCTGGACGACGGTCTTGATCATCGGGTCCATCATGCCGCAGTTGGTGGAGAAGAACGCCGTCTTCGGCCCGAACTGCTTGAGCTCCCGCGGCACGTCCTCGACCACGAACTGCTGCGTGGCGTTGAGCCCGCCCTCGCCCATTGGATCCGGCGCGGTCACGAAGTGGAACTTGATCCCGTTCTTCGCGCACTCCTCCTTCATGATGTCGCGCCGCTTGGCGAGCAGGTACTGCGACATGTGTCGCGGGAAGGAGTAATGGACGAGGTCGGTCACGCCCATCGACTTCGCCACCTGCACGATGGTCCGCCCGCGCGCGAGCTGGTCGGGCTGGATGGAGAGATCCGCGGCGTCGTTCACCATCGACGGATCCTCGTGTGCCTCGATGAAGGCCATCTTGATGTCGGGGCGCCTCTCCTTGATCTTGCGGAGCGCGGCGATGGAGCCCGGGATCGCCTGACCCACGATGATCACCTTCACGTCCGGATCGTCCGCGAGACCGACGAGCTGCGAGATGACCGTCTCCTGCTCGTTCATGAAGTTGTCCGGGTAGGTCACGTGGCGCACGTGATCGGCGCCATACTTCTTGATCACCATCTGCCCGGCGCGGAACTCGTCTTCACCCTGCGAGACGGTGCCGGTCATGATGCCGATCTTGAAGTTGATCGCGCGCTCGGGCGGCGAGGACGTGGCGACCGCGTTGGTCGCCTCGGTCTTGGAGGACGGCGCGTTGCCGCAGCCGGCGAGCGTGAGGAGCGAAACCGAAAGCGCGGCGACCAGGGCGAAGGCCGTGCGCGTGCGATGCGAGATCGACATGGGTGACTTGCCTCCGCCCGCCGCAGCGGGCCATCGGGGCCGGCGAGAAACGAGGGTTGTTCGGCGAGTCTAGCACTTGCGAGCGAGGCCGACACCAGCGACGCGCGGTCCGGCCCAGCCGCCGGTTCCATCGCGTCGCCGTCCGGCCGTGCTAGCCTCGCCAGACCATGCCGCCCCTGATCTTGATGTCCGCGCTCCTGGAGGGACTGTCGCTCACCCT
>DATEOQ010000325.1:0-3110 GCA_035273905.1 Candidatus Eiseniibacteriota bacterium
AGGTCGCCTGACGTCGCCTCCATCTTGGAGGAAGCGAAGCCGAGCCGGCCCGATCCGTAGAGGATCGGGAAGTCCAGGTGCTCGTCGCGCGTCGCGAGCGACAGGAAGAGATCGTGGATCTCCTCCTCCACCTCGAGGGGCCGCGCGTCGCTGCGGTCGACCTTGTTGATGAGCACGATGGGGCACTTACCCCCTTCGAGCGCCTTCTTCAGCACGAAGCGCGTCTGGGGGAGCGGCCCCTCGGCGGCGTCCACGAGGAGCAGCACGCCCTCCACCATCGTGAGGATGCGCTCGACCTCGGAGCCGAAGTCGCGGTGCCCGGGCGTGTCCACGATGTTGATGATCGTGTCCCGGTAGCGGACCGCGGTGTTCTTGGCGAGGATCGTGATCCCGCGCTCGCGCTCCAGCTCGCCCGAGTCCATGACGCACTCTTCCACATGCTGGCCGACGCGGAACGTGCCGCACTGGCGGAGGAGCGCGTCGACGAGCGTCGTCTTGCCGTGGTCGACGTGAGCGACGATGGCGAGCGCGCGGCGGTCCTGTCGGAGATTCGGAGCGATCATCGAGTCTCGGCGGCGACCAGAGCAAAGGTGACGCCGTCCCATCCCTTCGACCCGACGGTCTGGATGGTGGTCGCGGAGACGCGCGCGTCGTTCGTCAGGATCTCGTGGAGCTTCCGGACGCCCTGGACCGACTCGTCCCCGTTCGGGTTGATGAGGCCTCCGTCACGGACGACGTTGTCCACCACGATGAGGCTCCCCGGGCGGGTCAGCTTGAGCGACCACTCGTAGTACTGGGGAATGTTGACCTTGTCCGCGTCGATGAAGACGAGATCGAACGGGCCCTGGTTCTCGGCCTGGAGCTTCGGGAGCGTGTCGAGCGCCTTGCCCACGCGCACGTCGACGATCTCGGCGAAGCCCGCGCGGGCGATGTTGGCCCGGGCGACCTCGGCGTGCTTCGGGTCCGCCTCGAGCGTGATCATGCGACCGCCCCCGAGGAGCGCGCGCGCGATCCAGATCGTGCTGTAGCCGCCGAGCGTGCCGATCTCGAGCGCGGAGCGCACGCCCATGGCCCTGGCGATGATGTGGAGGAGCTTCCCCTGGCTCGCCGACACGGCGATGGAAGGGAGGCCGGCGGCTTCGCTCGCGCGGATCGCCTGCGTGAGAACCTCGTCCTGCGGCACGACGGTGTCGCCGATGTAGCGGTCGACATCCGCCCAGATCGTCTCGTTCATGGCTCAGCCCCATCCATTGAGTATGGTTCCAAATTCGGGTACGGCCCCTGAGTGTAGCCTGTTCCCGCCCTTTCGCCTAGGGGGGCGGCGGACCCTAGGCAAGGGTGCAACCAAGGTATGCCAAGAACGGGGATGCCCGTCCCGGGCTCTCCCGGGTACACTCGCCCCATAAGCCTTCCTTACGACGCAGCCGACTACCAAGGAGATCCGGCATGAGTGCCCTCGATGTCTCCGTGAAAAGGCCCACGAGTACGCCCAGCGTGAAGGAGTACGTGCAGCAGGTCCTGGCGCTGATCCGCGGCAAGAATCCGGCCGAGCCCGAGTTCCACCAGGCGACCCAGGAGGTGTTCGACTCGCTCGTGCCGGTGCTGGAGCGCCATCCCGAGTATCGCTCGGCGAAGCTCCTCGAGCGGATCTCGGAGCCGGAGCGCGTGATCCTGTTCCGCGTGCCGTGGATGGACGACCGCGGCGAGGTGCAGGTGAACCGCGGCTTCCGAATCGAGATGTCGAGCGCGATCGGTCCCTACAAGGGGGGCCTGCGCTTCCACGCCTCGGTGAATCTCGGCATCCTCAAATTCCTCGCGTTCGAGCAGGTCTTCAAGAACTCCCTCACGACGCTTCCGATGGGGGGCGGCAAGGGGGGCTCCGACTTCGACCCCAAGGGGAAGAGCGACTCCGAGGTGATGCGCTTCTGCCAGAGCTTCATGACCGAGCTGTGGCGCCACATCGGTCCGGACACCGACGTTCCCGCCGGGGACATCGGCGTGGGCGGCCGCGAGATCGGCTTCCTCTTCGGTCAGTACAAGCGGCTCGCGAACGAGTTCACGGGCGTTCTCACCGGGAAGGGCATCAACTGGGGCGGCTCGCTCATCCGGCCGGAAGCGACCGGATACGGCTGCGTCTACTTCGCGGACGAGATGCTGAAGAGCCAGAACCAGTCGCTCGCGGGGAAGACCTGCCTGGTGTCCGGAAGCGGCAACGTGTCGCAGTACACGGTCGAGAAGCTGCTCGACCTCGGCGCCAAGCCGGTCACGCTCTCCGATTCCGACGGCATGATCCACGATCCGGATGGCATCAACCGCGAGAAGCTCGCGTGGGTCATGGAGCTGAAGAACGCGCGCCGCGGCCGCATCGCGGAGTACGCCGACAAGTGGAAGGGCTCCGCCTACACCGCCGTGGACTTGAAGGCGGGCATGAACCCGATCTGGAACATCAAGGCCGATTGCGCCTTCCCGAGCGCCACGCAGAACGAGATCAACCAGAAGGACGCGTCGAACCTGGTCAAGAACAGCGTCATGCTCGTCGCCGAGGGGGCGAACATGCCGAGCTCCATCGACGCGATCCAGGTCTACCTCGATGCCGGCATCCTCTACGGCCCCGCGAAGGCCGCGAACGCGGGCGGTGTCGCCACGTCGGGGCTCGAGATGTCGCAGAACTCCATGCGGCTCGCGTGGACGCGCGACGAGGTGGATCACCGGCTCCACCAGATCATGGTCGCCATCCACCAGACCTGCTACGAGACCGCCGAGAAGTACGGCACGCCGGGCAATCTGCTCAACGGAGCCAACATCGGCGGCTTCGTGAAGGTGGCCAACGCCATGCTCGACCAGGGGCTCGTCTAAACCAGGTTGATGGGCCGGGCGAGGACGCGTGGCGTCCTCGCCCTGGCCGAGTCCGGTGGTGCGCCCATCCTTCCGCCGTGGCACCATACCCCTGTGACCCCGCCCGAAGACCCGATTCAGGATGTCAGCAATCCGTTTCAGGCGTTCCAGGACCTCATGCCGTTCCGGGTCCAGGACATCCTGCTCGTGTCGAGCCTCTACGACTCGTTCACGCTGCAGGAGGATGGGCGGCTCAATGAGCTGATCGCCGGGGA
>DATEOQ010000326.1:0-2397 GCA_035273905.1 Candidatus Eiseniibacteriota bacterium
TCCCGCGTTCCTCCGGCCCCATCCCACCGGACAGCCCTCGCTCGACCTCCCCGGCGCCATCGCCGCCGCGCTCGCCGCGGCCGGCGTTCCGGCCGGACGCATCGAGACGGCTCCGGAGTGCACTGCAAGCGAGCCCGCGCGCTTCTTCTCGCACCGGCGGGACCGCGGTCTCACGGGCCGGCACTGGGCGCTCCTTCACCTCGCACCTCGCCCGTAGGCTCGACGCCCGGCTCCACGCGGCGCCAGCTCTCGAAGCTCCGGTACCACGACCAGCGTTTCGCGTTCTGCTCGAGGCGGAGGAACGCCTTGCGTCCCAGCCATCCGACCGCGAGCCCCAGCGCGATGCCGCCGAGCACGTCCGACGGCCAGTGGTCCCCCACGTACACGCGCGAGAGGCAGACGAGGGCGGCCACCACGGCGTAGGGGATCGCGCCCGCCGGAAAGACGGTCGCCATGATGGGAAGCGCGGCCGAGAAGTTGACCGCGTGCACCGACGGGAAGGAGTAGCTCTTCTTCACCCCGAAGAGCTTGTGCGCGTCCTCGACCACCACGGACGGCCGTGCGCGCTTGAAGATCGGCTTCAGCACCTTCGCGCTCAGCTGGTCCGAAACGGCGAGCGTCGCGACGAGCACGACGAGCGCGAGGAGGCCGCGCGCCCGGCGGAGCGAGAAGAGAAGCATGGCCGCGATGAGAAGCGGCGCCTTGAAGCGCCCCGGATCGGTGAATGCCTTCATCACCGGGTCGAGCCACGGGCGTTCCAAGCCCAGGTTCACGGCCCGGAAGACTGCCGTGTCCCATCCCTGGAACGGCATCCGGCGTTAGAACTCGGGTCCGAAGGTCAGGAAGTGATGGGACTCGCCCGGCCCGCGCTCGATGCCGTGCTCCCGTCCGTAGTCGTAGCGGAGGATGAAGTAGCCCAGGTTGATGCGCGCTCCGAATCCGTACGCGAGGTGCATGCCCTCGGGATGGAGTCCGCCCACGCTCGAGAAGAATCTGGGATCCGTTCCCGCGTTCCACGCCGACGCCGCGTCGAGGAAGACCACGCCGTTCACGCCGCCAAGCGACAGGGTGAGCGGGAAGCCGACGCGAAGCGCCTCGATGAGCGGGAACCGGAGCTCGACGTTGGCGATGGCCGCGCGCGTCCCGATCAGCTCGCCGTAGTCCTTCCCGCGGTACGTGAACGCGCCCCCGAATCGGAAGAACTGCGGATCGTCGCCGAAGCTCGCTCCGCCCAAAATTCGGCGCGCGAAGGTGAGGCGCCGCGAAAGGCTCGTGTAGTGGCGATCGTCGAGCACGGCCGTCGTGTACTTGATCCCGCCGAGCGCGTATTCAGCGGAAACGCGGGAGCGGCTCCCGTTGATCGGGCCGGTCGAGCCGTACAGGACGTTGTCGTGGATGTAGGCCAGGTTGGGCGCCACGTAAATGTGGTCGCCGGGATCGGCGATCTCCATGATTCTTCCCTGCACGTAGTCGTAGCGGAACACGCGCTCGTTCACCATCGCGGCCGTGATGCCGTACTCCATCCGCTCGAACCGGTTGAACGGCCGGCTCAAGAAGACCGATCCGCCGCGATGGATCTGATTCTCCAGGTCGTCCCTTTGCGGCGACGTGAAGAGCAGAAGATCCTTCTGGTACTGGAAGATCGCGAGCCCGTAGTTCGTTCGGTGCGAGAGGTTCGTGTAGGCGAAATAGACATCCGATTCGCCCAGGTTCCCGTAGAGGTTCAGGATCGCGAGGATCTGGTGATTCCCCAGAAGGTCGCTGAACTGGAGGACGCTCGATCCGGCGAACCCGACGTTGGAGGCGACCACGGCGCCGCCGCTGAAGTAGTCGCGGCTGAACGAGGGCCGGTACGGGAGCTGCTGGAACGTCGTCGAGTCCGCGAGCGGCTCGCTGTAGACCTGCTGCACGTAGTCCGACAGGGTCGAATCCACGGGCGCGGGCGCGACCGCCGCCTTCACCGCATGCGCGGAATCCCCGGGCGCGATGGTCG
The DNA here is from genome assembly GCA_035273905.1 of Candidatus Eiseniibacteriota bacterium. Lineage (GTDB taxonomy): Bacteria > Eisenbacteria > RBG-16-71-46 > SZUA-252 > SZUA-252 > WS-9. The sequence goes on from DATEOQ010000326.1 coordinate 1,994, forward strand.
TCTCGACCTCGAGCGTCGTATCCGTCTCCGCGTGCTCCGCGTCGAGCGGGGTCATGGGTTCCGGCAGTCCCTCGATCTCGCCCACGCTCGCTTCCATGTGGGTCCCGATCGGCGCCAGCGGCGTCGTCGCGATCGAGGGGGCCGTGTCGAGAACCGGCGGGCTGTGGATGAACTTCTCGGGATCGCGGACGGAATAGACGTCCCACCCGCCCCGGTTGAATGCCGTGAACAGGAGCCGCTTCCCGTCCCTCGAGAGCGAGATGCAGGGGCTCTCTTCCACGAGGCCCGAGACCCCCGTCAGGAGATCGCTCAGGCGCACGCTCTCTCCCGTCGCGAGATCCATCCGGTACATGTTCGAGATGCCGGTGCGATCCGAGACGAACACGAGCGACGTGCCGTCCGGG
>DATEOQ010000327.1:0-4565 GCA_035273905.1 Candidatus Eiseniibacteriota bacterium
CCGCGCGGAGTGGGTGTGCTCCTGGGAGTCGGCCGGGCCGCCGTGCGCCAGCACGGGACCGATCGCCGACTCCCAGTGCTGCTTCCACCCGGGGAAGGTCTGGATGAAGTGCTCCACCGCGTGCTGTCCCTCCGGTGCCAGCGCCGTGTACCGGTAGGTGACGTCCGCGCGGCACGCCTTCCCCGACACGGGCACGACCTGGATCCAGAGCTGCGTCACCGTGCGTCCGGCCCGGACCACCACGTAGCGCACGATGCGCTGCGTCGGATCGTAGTCGGTCATGACCCAGACCATCGGATTGGGATCGTGATCCACGAGGAAGATCGCCCCCTCGGGCGATTGACCCGGGGCCGCCGGCACGACGAACGCGGGATTCCATTCCGGCGACCACTCCCGCTCCCGGTCGGGACCGAAGAGAGGGAAAGCCTGGTCCGCGCTTCCCGGCAGGTCGAGCGACATCGTTCGCGTGGCCTGCATCACCGAGCCCTTCTGTTCCACCTGCGCGTCCGTGGTCGGGGGCCAATCCGGAGGGCGCGCGGACGCGCTCGAGGTGAAGGCGAGACCGGCCATCGCGGCGCCGGCCGCGACCTTGCCCAGCGTGCTCTGGTTCATGACGTTCCCTTTCTCTTCCGGCCAGACGGTCGAGCCTCGACGAGGCGGTGGCTGTGCGAGGCGTCGAGGTCGAGCCCGTAGATCCTGCGAAACTCACGGATCCGCCCGAGGCCTTCCGGCCCGAAGGGCTGCTTGCCCTCGAACGCGTGGAGGACGATCCCCTCGAGGAGATCTCCGAGGGAAATCTCGTGGTACTCGGCGATCGCCTTGAGCACTTTCAGGATTCTCTTCTCCATCCGGACACCCGTCTGCACGCGCTCCACGACACGGGTGGGTGCGGCGGCTGCGGACGGACGGCGCGTGGGTCGACCCATGGGTGCACCTCCTGGGACCGAATGGTACCTTGGTACCAAGACCGCGTCAAGGATGCCAGGTCCCCGGGGCCCCTACCGCTGGCGTTCCTTGGAGTACTGCCAGAGCGCCCGATCGAGCAGGCGCATGCCTAGGCCATGCCGGGCCGCGAGGGTTCTCGTGCACGCGACGTAATCGAGCCACATCTCGAGCGTCACGTGGGGGCGCGTCTCACCCAGCGACCAGAGGGCGCGCACGTCCAGGATGGGGTAGGGACGAGCGTCGCAGGCGTGGAGGATGGTCGAGGCGGTGGCCCAGTCGACCCCGCGGAGCACGCGAAGGAGCTCGACTTTCACCGCTTCATCCGAGGAGGCGAGCGCCGCGCGCGTGACCGCGCGCACGTCGCGCTCCGAGTTCTCGAGGCACCGCGGACGGGACCGCGGCGATTTCCAGGCGCAGAGCGCCAGGAATTCCGCGCGCGTCAGGCAGCCCCGGCCTCGAACCCTCGTCCGGATCGAATCCAGGAGGCGATCCCCCTCGGGGCCGGGGAACCGGGACGCCCAGTATCGGATCTCTTCGGCCGGAAATCGGAGGGCGAGCTTCCGTTCGTTTCGCGCTGCGCGCGGCATGCCGCGTAGGATAGCATCGCCTGCCATGCTCATCCCGCTCGACGCCATCCGGGACGCCGCGGCCCGCGCCCAGCCGCACCTTCATCGCACGCCCATGCTCTCGTCGCGAACCCTCGGCGAGCGCGCGGGGGTTCGGCTCCTCCTCAAGTGCGAGAGCTTTCAGAAGACGGGGTCCTTCAAGCCGCGCGGCGCCCTCAACATCGTGCTCTCCATGTCGGAAGAGCGCCGCCGTCGTGGACTGATCACCGTCTCCGCGGGCAATCACGCGCAGGCCGTCGCGTGGGCCGCGCGCGTGGCGGGCGCTCCGTGCACGGTGGTGATGCCGACGGACGCCCCGCGCTCCAAGATGGAGGCCACGCGCGGCTATGGCGCCACGATTCTCACCCACGACGATCGCGCCACGCTCTTCGACCGGCTTCACGAGGAGGAGGCGCGAACGGGCGCGTCGTTCGTCCATCCGTTCGACGACCCGATCGGTCTCGCGGGCGCCGGAACCGCCGGGCTCGAGATCGTGGAACAGGCGCCCGACGTCGACTGCGTGATCGTGCCGATCGGCGGCGGGGGATTGATGGCCGGCGTCGCGAGCGCGGTGAAGGGATCCTTGCCCTCGTGCCGGGTCGTCGGCGTGGAGCTGGAGGCCGGCCCCGGCATGCGGCCCGCGATCGCGGCGGGAAAGCCCGTTCCGGTGCCGCGTCCCAAGACGGTGGCCGACGGGCTCACGCCTCCGTTCGTCGGAGCGCGCCCGCTCGAGATCGCGCGCGAGGCGGTGGACGAGATCGTGCTCGTGTCCGAGTCCGAGATCCTCGAAGCGATGCGCCTCCTGCTCGTGCGGGCCAAGCTCTATGTGGAGGGATCGGGAGCGACCGCCACCGCGGCGCTCCTCGCAGGCAAGATTCGTCTACCCGCCGGCACGACGGTCGTGAGCCTCGTCTCCGGCGGCAACGTGGATCCGGAGCGGATGATGGCCGCGTTTTCCTCGCAGGAGGGTGGATGAAAGTTCTCTTCGTGAACGAAGCGGGCGTGCGCGAGCTGCTCCCGATGGACTCCTGCGTGGCCCTCATGCGCGATGCGCTCACGGCCCTCTCACGCGGCGACGCGGTCCTGCCGCTTCGGAGCAAGGTGTGGCTACCGGACCAATCCGGGCTCCTCGGACTCATGCCCGGCTATCTGGGCGATCCCCAGAGCTTCGGGCTCAAGGTCGTGGCGGTCATGCCGGGGAACCACGGCACACCGTACGACTCGCATCAGGGCGTGGTGATGCTCTTCGGCGTCAAGCACGGCGAGCCGCTCGCGGTCATGGACGCGTCCTCGATCACGGCCATCCGGACCGCGGCCGCTTCGGCGGCCGCCACGGACGTGCTGGCGCGCCCCGACGCCGGCGACCTCGCACTCATCGGCTCCGGCGCCGAGGGACGGACGCATCTCGCCGCGATGAAGGCGGTGCGCCGGCTCCGGCGCGTGCGCGTCTGGAGCCGCACCCGTGCGAACGCCGAGCGCTTCGCGCGCGAGGAGGCCACCGTCGCGGGCGTTCCGATCGAGGTCGCGGAGACCGCCGAAGCGGCCGTGAAGGGGGCCGATCTGATCTGCACCACGACCTCGTCGAAGGAGCCCGTGCTCGAAGGGAAGTGGCTCGCCTCGGGGGCCCACGTGAACGCGGTCGGTTCCTGCTTCCCCAGCGCCCGCGAGCTCGACACCAACGCGGTGCGGCGCGCGCGGCTCTACACGGACTGCCGCGAGTCGTGCCTGAAGGAGGCGGGCGACTTCCTCATTCCGAGGAACGAGGGGTCCATCGACGACGGGCATCTCATCGGGGAGGTCGGGGAGGTGCTCCTGGGGCGGATCCCAGGCCGCCGGTCGCCGGACGAGATCACGCTCTACGAATCGCTCGGGGTCGCGGTGGAAGATCTCGCGGCCGCGCACGCCATCCATCAACGCGCGCGCGAATCGGGAGCGGGAACGTGGCTCGAGTGGGGCGGCCCTCCCTAGAACGCCTCGGCCACGCTGAAGTAGAAGAGGTTCTCCTTCTCGCTCCACGCGTAATCGAATCGCATGTGCATCGGGAACTTCCGCGTCAGCTTGTAGCGCGCTCCAAGCCCTCCCGCCGGGAGGAGCGACGCGCTGCCGAGGTCCCCGAAGTGCGGGGCGACCTGGCCGAAGCCGAAGAAGGCGACCGCACCGACCCGGCCCCGCGAATGCCAGCGCAGCTCCGCCTGCGCCGTCGTCATCCACCGATCCCGATAGCGCCCCTGCGTGTATCCGCGCAGACCGAAGCGGCCGGCGCCGACGGAGGGCAGGAGGTAGGAAGGTGCGTCGTCGGACGCCGTCGCCGCGTTCACGTTGGTCGCGAGGAGCAGCCGCTCGCCCCGAAGCCTCGTGTACCACGACCATCCGGCCGTCATCCGCTGGAAGTCCGGTGTCGAGCCGCCTGTGAAGAACCAGGTCTTGAGCAGGGCCAGCGATCCGTGGGTCGGCCAGTAGTCGTCGTCCCGCGTGTCGTACTCGCCCTGCAGTCCGAGCGCGAAGAGGTCCGTGCGTCCGAGGTCGGAATCGAGCGCCTCGAGCTCGGGAGGTAGCTCGTCCCGAAGCCTCACCGTGGTGCCCATCCAGAGCAGTCCGGCGCCCGCGTACAGCCCCGGCACGAGCCGTCGCGCCGCTGTGCCGACCGCGAAGTCGACCTTCTGGGCGATCGGCACGGAGATACCGGCGTCTCCCGCATCTTCCCCAATTCCAAAGAAGTCGTAGCGCACGTCCATGTGACTGTAGAGACCTCGGAGGCGCCACGAGTCGTGCGCGAGCCGCGCCATCTCGAGCGCCATGAGCCCCCAGCTCTTGTTGTCGGTGTAGAAGCCGCCGATCGCGCCGGTGGAAGGCTTGAGAGTCGTATCCGGGTCGAAGCGATGGATGGCGCCGAGCATCAGCACGAGGCCCCAGCCAAGCTGGGAATTCTTGAATGGAATGGGCGCGATGAGCGGTGTGATCCCGGACCCACTCGACCCTCCGGCGTTTCCCGGCTCGAGGGCGGTGGCGTCGACG
>DATEOQ010000328.1:0-2203 GCA_035273905.1 Candidatus Eiseniibacteriota bacterium
TCGCGCGGACGGAGGGAGTGCTACCGCGCGCGGCCGGCGCCGCCGGCTGACCGGGCGGGCATGGCGTCCAGCGCCCGCCGGATGCGCCGCGCCAGAGCCATGGGGGTGTACGGCTTTTCGAGGTAGTCGACCGGCCGTCCATCCTTGTCGACCATCGGCTCCGGGTCGCGCACGTAGCCCGAGACGAAGAGGATCGGCATCCCGGGAAGGAGCCGCTCCACCTTGCGGGCCAGCTCGCGGCCCCCGACCTCGGGCATCACGACGTCCGTGACGAGGATGTCCATCTCACCCGATTCCGCCTCTAGGATCTGAAGCGCTTCGCCCGCGTTGGACGCGGCGAAGACGCGATAGCCGAGCTCGGTCAGGGATTCCCGCGCGAGCGTGAGCAGGCTCGCGTTGTCCTCGACCAGGAGCACGCGCTCGCTCCCGAGGGGGAGCGCGTCCGACGCGAGCGTCGCGTCGCGTCGCGTCGTGGGCGCGCCCGAGGATTCGGGGAGGAGCACCTCGAAGGTCGAGCCTCGCCCCTCCACGCTCGTCACGCGGATGTTGCCGCGATGCTGGCGCACGATGCCGTAGACCGTGGCGAGACCGAGCCCGGTGCCGCGCCCGGGCTCCTTCGTGGTGAAGAAGGGCTCGAAGATGCGCTCGAGCACGGTCGGGGCGATTCCGCTGCCGGTGTCGCTGACGCGGATCCGCACGCACGCGCCTTCCGCCATGTCCGCGAGCGACGCCTCGTCTTCACGGAGAACGATGCGATCGGTCGCGATCGAGATCGAGCCGCCACCGGGCATCGCGTCGCGCGCGTTCACCGCCAGGTTCACGATCACCTGCTCCAGCTGCACCGGGTCGGCGCGCACCGGCCCGAGTCCGTCGGCCAGATCGAGACGGAAATCGAGGTGCTCGCCGACCAGGCGACGAACCATCGGCTCGACCCCGCGGATGGCCGCGTTCACGTCCACGGAGATGAGCTGGGTGGGGGTGCGGCGGCTGAACGCGAGGAGCTGGCGCGTCAGCCCCGCGGCCCGCTCGCCCCCTTTCTTGATCTCCTCGAGCGCCGCGCGATGGGGGTCGTTGGGTCCGATGCGGGCGAGGAGGAGATCGGCGTAGCCGAGGACGGCGGTCAGGATGTTGTTGAAGTCGTGCGCCACGCCTCCCGCCAGCTGTCCCACCGCTTCCATCTTCTGTGCGTGGCGGAACCGCTCCTCGAGCTGCACGCGGTCGGTGACGTCGGTCTCGATGCCGTCGATCGTGAGGAGGCCGTCCTCTTCGATGCGCGCGGTGAGACGCGAGCGGTGCCACCGCCAGAGGCCGCGGGAGCTCTCGTAGCGCACCTCGATCATCACGGGCTTGAGCCGGAGGAGCTGCGTCAAGGCCGGCTCGACGACGTTCTTGAGATCCTCCGGATGGACGCGCCGCATCCAGAACGTGGGGTCGCGCTCCATCTCGCCCGCGGAGACGCCGTAGAGCGCCTCGGCGCCGCGCGAGATGTAGTCGTAGCGAAGGAGCTTTCCGTCCGGCCCCACGCGCACCGTGAAGAGCGCCGAATCCAGGTTCCGCGCGATCGTCGCTTCGCGCTGCATCGCGAGCTCGCGCTGCACCCGCGCGCGCTCGCGCTCGGTGACGTCACGGAAGCTCCAGACGCGCCCCACGATCTCCCCGGCGATCTTCTGGGGCAGGGAGTAGCGCTCGAACACGCGGCCATCGCGGAAGCGGAGGGTGTCGAAGCTCTCCGCGTCGGGCGCGGCGTAGAGCATCCGCACCTTGGACAGGAAGAGCTCCGGTTCCTCGAGCTGCGACAGCACCGACGCGAGCGCCCGGTCGTCGTTCCGCGCTGCGAGAACGCTCTCCGGAATGCCCCACATCCGCGCGAACCGCTCGTTGAACCGCACGATGTGCCCGTCGCGATCCACGACGAGAAGGCCGTCCGCGGTGGACTCGAAGGCGGCTTCGAGGAGCGAGAACGCATGGCGGTGCTCCGACTCCACGCGGTGCCGCTCGCTGATGTTCCGGATGATCCCGAATCCTTCGACGAAGCGGCCGCTCTCGTCGAGGATGGGGTGCGTCGTCACGAGCACGCGAAGCGAGCGATTCTCGGTGTTGCGAAACGTGGCCTCGAATTGGACGGGCTCACCCGCGAGGCCCCGGAGGAACGCGTCCTGCGCGATCGACTGCGACTCCGGGGGCACGAACTCGCCGAAGGGCC
>DATEOQ010000329.1:0-3644 GCA_035273905.1 Candidatus Eiseniibacteriota bacterium
CTCGCCGAGGAGAAGGGTCGAGGCGCCGTCGATCGGCGCCCAGGCCGCGTGATGATTCCTGAAGTCACGAAGCTCGAGTGACAGGAGCCTCACGCGGTGGGAATCACCCGGCCAGTCGGAGCGGCATGACGAGGCAGAGCAGGTCCTCTTGCGAGGGCCCAGCCTTGGCGTCGTCCTTGGCCGCGGGCATCATGAGACCCGCGGTGACCGGCGTGTTCAGCTGCATCACGATCTCCTCCGAATCGATCGTGCGCAGGATGTCGAGGATGTAGCTCGCGTTGTATCCGATGTCGAGATCGTCGGCCGTGTACTTGACCTCGATCTCCTCGTTGGCTTCTCCCTGGTCCGGCGTCTGCACCACGAGCCGGAGCTTGCCGCTCGTGATGGAGAATTTGACTTGGCGCGTGAGGTTGTCCGAGAAGAGGGACACGCGGTCGAGGGCCTGCGTCAGCTCCTCGCGTCCCGCGCGCAGGATCTTGGTGTTCTGCTTCGGGAGCACCTGCTCGTAATTGGGGAACGGGCCCTCGATGAGCTTCGTCGTGAGCGTCGTCGGCCCCACCGCGAATCGAGCGTGGTTCTTGGACAGATCCACCGTCACCGTGTCCGGCGCGTCGGTGAGGAGCCGGAGCAGGTGATTGAGCGCCTTCAGGGGCACGATGATGTCGCCCTTGAGCGGGCTCTTTCCAATGCCGGACTGCTTGACCGTCGCGCGCGCGAGCCGATGTCCGTCGGTCGCCACGAGCCGGATCTCGCCGTCGATGATTTGCAGAAGCGCTCCGTTCAGGGCCGGCCGCGTCTCGTCGGTGGAGACCGCGTAGATCGAACGCCGCACCATGCGCTCGAGGAGCTTCGGCTCGATCTTGAACGTGAGCTCGGGGTTCACGGTGATCCGCGCGGGAAATTCCTCCGGGCGGATACAGTTGAACTTGAAGCGCCCCGTCTTGCTTCCGAGGTTCAGCGTCAGGTCCTTGGCTTCGAACTTGAGCTCCTCTCGTGGAAGCTTTCGAACGAGCTCGAACAGACGCTTCGCAGGAACGGTGAGGGAGCCTTCGCCCTTCACGTCGGCCGTCGCTTTCGTCGCGATCGCGAGGTCGAGATCCGTGGCCGTCATCTGGATCGATCCGTCCAGAGCTTCGATCAAGATGTTCGATAGAACGGGAAGGGTCGTGCGGCTTGGAACGGCGCTCGAAACGAGCTGCAAGGCGGACTGGATTTCGGACTGCGCGACGGTGAATTTCATAGCCACATCCTGGGCAGTGATCATGTCGCTTAATCCTTTGGACGGTTTAGGGTTGCGGTCATGTCGAGGATGGGGTCGGTCGCTGGATTTCAGTATAGGTTTTGAGGGGTGGAATCACAACAGGGAAAGGCATCACTTTTCCACAATATGAGGTCTGCCTACAGAACATAGATTTCCTTGAATGGTGGTACTAGAAGTAGGGCCTGTGGAGCTTGGGGAGGAGTCGAGGTTGGAGGGTAGCAAGTTGTTGCAAGGGTGGTAGATGCAGGTTTTTGGTTCGCGCCCCGCGAGCTTGCGTTCCGTGGGGACAAGGCGAAGGTTATCCCCGCATTCCGCGCGCATCCACGAAGGCGCGGCTCTCTCCACCCGATATCCACACGCCCGCGTCGTGACTCGACGGCGCGAAGATCACGAAAGTTCACCGATGAGTTTTGCGTGGTGCCGCGCATGGATCGCATGCACGCGGAGCATTTCCGGCAGCGTGTAGTGCCAGCGTGGGAGGAAGGGATTCGGGGTCCAGAGCTGGTCCCGCTCGGGCGCGGAGAGGCTCTCCGCGATGCTTCGGTGCTGGGCTAGGGCCGCCCGGAGCTCGCGGAGCGTGTCCTCGCGCTTCGGATGCGTCGCCGGGACGAATCGCGCCGCGGTCTTGCCGCCGCGCGGCAGCCGCCCCGGCGCGATCACGAGATGCACCCAGAGCCACTGCATCGGCCCGCGCTGGGGGCGTGAGGGCAGAAATCCCGCTCGATGGAGCGCCGCAGCCTTGCCGAGCATCTCGGCCGACTCGGCCATCGTCGCTGCGATGTGAGCGACATGCTCCCCCGCGGTCCATTTTCCCTCGATCCCTCGCTCCCAGCCTCGATCCGCCGCCTGCTCGAGCTCGGCCAAGGCCTTGTCGAGGTCGGCCAGCAGCTCCTCCGCGTGCGCGCCATCCATCGCGACCATGCTTCCCTCCCGGAACGCGAAACGGGCCGCCCCACTCGGAGCGGCCCGTTCGAGGATAGCAGTCTCGGTGTCGTCTAGCGGCTCAGGCTCGCCATCAGGTCCTCGACCACCGTCCGGAGGTCGCGGTCGGTCTGCATGAGCTTCTCGATCTTTTGACAGGCGTGGAGCACGGTCGTGTGGTCGCGCCCTCCGAACTTGCCCCCGATCTCGGCCAGGGACATGTCGGTGATGGACCGGGTCACGTACATGCCGATCTGCCGCGGGAAGGCGATGGTGTCGGTCCGGCGCTTCCCGCGAAGGGATTCCTCGCTCACGCCGAAGTGCCGCGCCACCGCCCGCTGGATGTCGAGCGCGTCGATCCGGGCCAGGTCGGGCTTGATCTGATCCCGGAGCACCTCCTGCGCGAACTCGACCGTCAGGGGCTGCCCGGTCAGCTCCGCGAAGGCGAGGAGCCGGGCGAGCGATCCCTCGAGGTCCCGGATGTTCGTCTTGATGCTGCTCGCGAGGAGGAGCGCGATCTCGTTCGGAAGGCTCCGGCGCTGGAGCTCGGCCTTCTTCTTCACGATGGCGACCCGGGTCTCGAGATCCGGCGGCTGGAGATCGGCGATCACCCCCCAGGTGAACCGGGAGATGAGCCGCTCCTCGAGGGCGGTGATCGAGTTGGGCGGGCCGTCGCTCGTGAGGACGATCTGCTTGTGGGCGCCGTGGAGGGTGTTGAACGTGTGGAAGAACTCCTCCTGGGTGCTCTCTTTACCCGCGAGGAACTGGATATCGTCGATCAGGAGCACGTCGGCGGTGCGGTAGCGGCTCTTGAACTCGAGCGTGGTGGCGTGCTGGATCGAGTAGATCATCTCGTTCATGAACTTCTCGGCCGTCACGAAGAAGACCCGCGCCCCGCGCCGCTGCTCCCGGACGTAGTGTCCGATCGCGTGCATGAGGTGGGTCTTACCGAGCCCCACGCCCCCGTAGATGAAGAGCGGGTTGTACCGCTCGCCCGGGCTCTGGGCCACCGCCTGGCAGACCGCGTGGGCGAACTGGTTGCCGCTCCCCACGATGAAGGTTTCGAACGTGTTGTTGGGGCTGAGATTGCTCTCGTCGCGCGTGGGAATCGGCCCGCGCGGGCGCTCGTCCTCCACGACGGCCCGGCCGGGGCGCACGTGGAAGGAGATCCCCACGGAGCGATCCGCCGCCGCCGCCACCGAGGATTCGATCAGCGGGCGGTAGTGCTGATCGAGCCAGTCCACGTAGAACTGGCTGGGTGCTTCCAGAACGAGCGTTGAACCATCGAATTCAAGGGGCCCTAGAGATCGGAACCAGGTGTCGTACGTTTGGCTTGGCAGGTTCGATTGGATCCGTTGAAGCGCTTGTTCCCACAGATCACCGGCTACCATCGTTTCCATCATCGGGGCATCCCCATCGACACACACCCTCTCCACGCTCGATCCACACAGTTATCCCCAAA
>DATEOQ010000330.1:0-3298 GCA_035273905.1 Candidatus Eiseniibacteriota bacterium
ATCTCGGGCGCGCCCAGCACGCCGCGGAACCGGTAGCCGGCGCCCTCGTGTTCGAAGGGCGCCGCGCTCTCGGCCGAACCCCGGCCGTAGAACACCTGCCAGCGCTCGAGGAGATCCGCGGCCGTCGGAAGCTCGGTGTCCTCGCGCCCCTCGACGCGGAAGCGCCAGTGGACGTGCGGCGTGACGAGGGCGTAGCTCCAGACGATGCGCGCGAGCGCGCGCACCTCGGCTTCGCGCGAACGCAGGAAGCGCTTCCGCGCGGGCGTGTTGAAGAAGAGGTCCTCGACCGAGACGGTCGTTCCGACCGCTCGTCCCACGCCGGATACCGAGATCGTGGTGCCGCCCAGGATCTCGATCTGCGTGCCGGTCAATTCGTCGGCGGCGCGGGTGGAGAGCGTGAGCCTCGAGACTTCGGCGATCGATGCGAGCGCCTCGCCCCGGAAGCCGAGCGTCGCGATGGCCTCGAGATCCTCGGCGCGCTCCAGCTTGCTCGTCGCGTGCCGTCGTAACGCGAGGAGCGCGTCCTCGCGCCCCATGCCCGATCCGTCGTCCTGCACGCGGATCATGCGATCGGGATTGGAGGCCGACTGGATGGCGATGAGCCGGCTCCCCGCGTCGAGAGCGTTCTCGATCAGCTCTTTCGCGACGGCCGCCGGCCGGTCGACGACCTCGCCGGCACGGATCTTCGCGATGACGGAAGGATCGAGGAGACGAACCGGGGGCATCCTAGGCGGGCCGGATGACGGGCAGCTCGCGCGGGAACTTGGAGAGGAACACGCCGCCCTTCTCTTCGACGACGACGTCTTCCTCCAGCGAGACGATGCCGTGCTCCGGGAGATGCACGCTCGGCTCGAGCGTGTAGACCGCACCCAGGCGAACCGGCTCGTACGGCTCCTCGCCGTAGCGCTCCCACCGAGGTCCGAGCACACCACCGCCATCGTGCACGGCGCGGCCGAGATGATGTCCCAGCGCGTGCGCGTACTCGGGATAGCCGCCCTCGCGAATTCGATCCCGCGCGAGCTGATCGATCTCCCATCCGATCGCCCCGGGGACGAGCGCGCGCGCGGTCGCCTCGATGGCTGCCGCCACGGTCGCGTAGGCGTTCCGCACCGCGTCCGGGGCTCCCCCGTCGCGCTTCACGTACCAGAGACGCTGGAGATCGGAGCAGTAGCCGTCGTTCACGATGCCGAAATCGACGTGGACGATGCAGCCGTCGGTCACGGGCTCGTCTCCCGGGCCCACATGGCCGATGGGCGAGTTCGCGCCGACCGTGACCGTCGGGCAGTGGTGCGCCGGCCATGCGGTGGGAACGCCCGCGCGCGCGGCTTCCTCGTGGAACTTCGCTGCTATCTGACGCGCGGTCATTCCAATGCGGATCTGGTCCCGCACTCGGTCGAACATGCCCTCGGTCTCGAGAACGGCGCGCTCGATGCGGCGGCGCTCTTCCGGGAGCTTCACGTTTCGGAGTCTGAAGAGGAGCGGCGCCGCGCTCACGAGCTGGTACGGCGTGCCCTTGAACAGGGTGTCCAGCGAGTCGCGGAGCCCCGCGGTCAGGCCGTCGGCGAGGGCGTCGTGCTCGGAGACGTTGATCCCGATCCGCGTCGGCTTGGTCTCGTCGAGCAGCTCGAGAAGCGCCGCGCGCGGCCCTTCCTTGTAGGTCGCGACCTTGTCGAAGAGTCCCCGTTCCCTGAGATCGGGCGCGTCAAACGTCGCGACAAGTGCGGCCGAGGACGTCTTGGTGACGAGGAAGAAGGTGGCCCATGTGAAGTCGAGATCGAGGAAATAGCGGAGCGTGGGATCGGGCCGCTCGGCCGATTCCCGGACGACCGTGAGCCAGGCGTCGAGCCCGCATTCGGCGAGGAGAGACTGCGCTTGCGCGAGCTTCTGTGCCCCGAGATCGCGCGTTGGTGCCGCGGTGGTCGATGTCATGCGGCAACCATAGCCCGCCAGGGTTCGCGCGGCAAGGGCGGACCGCGCGATCAGGGCACCGCGTAGCTCCCACGGAGGAGCGCGACCATCTCTCCCCCGGTCGGAACGTCCTCCGGGAACACGTACTGACGCCCGATCAGCTGCACTTGCTCCGTGTACGGGATCTCGCGGCCCTTCTGCGCTTCGAGGAGGAGCTGATCGAGACGCTTCAGCATCGCGCCGTGGTCCTTATCGGTCTCCGGCGACAGCACGGCGAAGCGTCCGGGTCCCACGCGGGCGATGACGTCCACCTCGCGCACGTTTCGCGAGAGGGACCGCGCAAAGTCACGGACCAGCTCCTCGGTCCACTCGGCTCCCTGCTTCTCGATCAAGTCCTGGAAGCCCGCGATGGCGCACAGGGTGAGGAGGAACTTGTCGTGGTAACGCTCCGCGCGCTTCACCTCTTCGAGCACGCGAGCCTCCAGGGCGGAGGCCGCGATCAGGCCCGTGGCGGGATCCGCCGTCGCGGGCGGTGCGGGCGTTTCGGCCGTTTGCGCGCGCTCCCACGCGAGGGCGACGTAGAGCGCGAGCTTCCGGATCGCCTCGAGCTCTGGAGCGCCGAGCGGCACGGCCGCCGCCTCGCTGTGAGGGATGAGGGCCGCCACGGCGCCGATCACGCGGTCGGCCGTGCGCACGGGGACGCAGGCGAATCGGATCCCCTCCCCCGCTCCATCCAGGGATGCGGACTCCTTACCGTCTCGGACCGCGAGGGCTCCGATCTCTTCGTCGAGCCTGATGAGCTCCGCGGGATCCACGGTCGATCCTGCGACCGATGTCCGAACCCTGACCTCATCGTCCTGGCTCCGGAGACGAGCCGAGACGAAGCCGCTCGCACAGATCGCGCGGAGAGCCGCCGCACTCTCGAGGAGCAGCGAATCGAGGTCGTGCGGCACCATGAGGCGGGGCGCGATGTCCGCGAGCTTCGCGAGGAGCTGCTCCTGGCGGAGGGCCCCTTCGTCCCGATGCGACTCGAGGTGCTGCGCGATGAGACGGCCGAGCCGGACCACGAGGCGGGTCTCCTCTTCGGTCTCCTCCTCCTTGAGCGACCGATTCTCGATCGCGATCACGCCCATGGAGTGTCGTCCCTGAAGCGGCGCGAGGATGAGACGCGAGAGCACGCCCCTGGAGCCGGACCGCCGCGCGGTGAGGCACAAGGGCTCCCCGTCCTCGTGCACGCTGGCGACGAGCCCCTCGCCCACCGGCATCCGGCCCTGGACTCCGGCCGCGGTCCCCGAGGCCACGACGTGAAAGCGCTCCTCTCCCGGCACGGCGATGTAGATCTGGACCGCGTCGGCTCGGAGCGCGCTCGCGATCCGCGTGGCCGCGAGGC
>DATEOQ010000331.1:0-2572 GCA_035273905.1 Candidatus Eiseniibacteriota bacterium
GTCTTTGCGATCGCGGTGGGCGCCCTGTCGGTCGTCCTCCTCGCACTCGTGGCCAACGCGCTGAGCGCGGCGCTCGCGGCCGCGACGATCGTCTTCTACGGCTTCTACTACACGCTCTGGCTCAAGCCCCGGACGGTGCACAACATCGTGATCGGCGGCGCGGCGGGGGCCATGGGCCCGGTCATCGCGTGGGCCGCGGCGAGCGGCACGATCGCGCTCCCGCCCGTGCTCATGTTCCTGGTCATCTTCCTCTGGACGCCGCCCCACTTCTGGGCGCTAGCGCTCTGCGTGCAGGACGACTACAAGAAGACCGGCATCCCGATGCTCCCGGTGGTGAAGGGGGAGACCGAGACCTACCGCCAGATCGAGCTCTACACGATCGGCCTGGTGGCGCTCACCCTCGTCATGCCCTTCCTGAACTCAGGAGGCGCGATCTTCGGCGTGGCCGCGCTCCTCCTCGGCGGGGTGTTCGTGTGGAAGTCGTGGCAGGCGCGTCGGGTCAAGACGACCCGGTCCGCGTGGCAGGTCTTCGGTTACTCGATCGTCTACCTCTTCGTACTCTTCATCGCGATCATCGTCGACGCGGTGTGGCATTTCCCGCTCCACGCCTAGGAGCTCCGCCGTGAAGCTTCAAAAGCCCTCGAACGTCGCGCTGGCCCTCGGCCTGGCCTTCCTCGTGTGTGTGATGTTCTCCTTCGCCTACGCGAACGTGCCCCTCTTCAAGATGTTCTGCGCGCGGTTCGGCCTGAACGACGCGGGGAAGGCTGCGAACAGGGAAGGGGAGCTGGCTCCGCTCATGTCGAGCGCGGCGGGGAACGTCCTCGCGCGGAGCGTGAACGTGAAGTTCATGGGCGTGTCGGGCACGAGCCTCCCGGTCCGGTTCGGCCCGTCCGAGCCGCAGATGACCGTGAAGATCGGAAAGTCCGTCCATCTGAGCTACACGTTCACGAACATGGGGGACGACTCGGTCTTCTTCCGCGCGGTCCACTCGATCACGCCGATGTCGGCGGCGCGCGAGTTCCAGCTCATCCAGTGCTTCTGCTTCGAGGACCAGAGTCTGGGGCCGCGCGAGACGCGCGTGCTCCCCGTCTACTTCGCGCTCTCGCCCCGCTTCCCGACGAACGTGAACGAGATGGTTCTCAACTACTCGCTCTTCCCGCGGGACCCGAAGGAGAGGCTCCCGGTCCCCGCGAAGGAGGTCAATTGAACGAGACCACGATGGCGGCCACCCCGGCCGAGGCTCCCACGCCTGGCGTTGCGGAATCCCCCCGCGAGCGCGATCCGCGCGTGCGCGCGAAGCACCGCCGCGTGCTCCTCGCGATCGCGGTCCTTTGCGTGCTCCTCGCGGCGATCGGATTCGTCTACGCGCGCTGGTTGATGACGCAGCCGCTCCCGCTCAAGATTCCGGGGCACTAGGGTAGGTGTGTGGAACGCCGAGGCGGGCGCCCCGGCGGAGAAGAGCTAGGCCGTCTCGCCCGAGTAGACGGACATGATCCGGTGCAGGAGCCGGATGGCGTCGGGCTTCTTCCTCTGGAAGCTGTTCCGCCCGATGATCGAGCCGAACCCGCCCCCGTCGCGGATCGCCCGGGCCTCCCCGATCACGTCGTCGTCGTTGTCCTTCTTCGCACCCCCCGAGAAGATCACGATCCGCCGTCCGTCGAAGGTGGACTGCACCACGTGGCGCACGCGGTCGGCGAGGGTGCCGATCGGGATCGCCATCTTGTCGTAGACCTTCCGCGCCTCATCCTGCTCGATGGCATCGGTCGGGAGCTTGATCTTGACGATGTGCGCGCCGAGCTGCGCCGCGATCTGAGCCGCATAGGCCACCACGTCGATCGCGGTCTCGCCCGCCTTGGAGATGCTGGAGCCTCGGGGGTAGGACCACACCACGACCGCGAGCCCCACCGCCTTCGCTTCCTCGGCGAGGACCCGGATCTGCTCGTACATGTGCCCGGCGTTCGCCGAGCCCGGGTAGATGGTGAAGCCGATCGCCGCGCAGCCGAGGCGGAGCGCCTCATCCACCGAGCCCGTGACCGCGGAGAGCGGGTCCTTCTCGTCGTGGAGCACGTCGTGGTTGTTGAGCTTCAAGATGAGCGGGATGTCGCCGGCGAACTCCGTGGCGCCCGCCTCGATGAAGCCGAGCGGCGCGGCGTAGGCGTTGCAGCCCGATTCGATCGCGAGCTCCACGTGGTAGCGCGGATCGTATCCGGCCGGATTGGGCGCGAAGGAGCGCGCCGGACCGTGCTCGAAGCCCTGGTCGACGGGCAGGATCACCATCTTGCCGGTTCCCGCGAGGCGGCCATGGTTCATCATCCGGGCCAGGTTCGCTTTGGTTCCGGGATTGTCCGACGCGTACCAGGAGAGGATCTCCCGGACGCGGGCGGAGGAGCGGCGGCTCTCGGCGGGCGCTTCGGCGACGTTTGGATTCATGCGCGAATTATAGGGGGCTTCCGTCTCCGGCCGCAACCAGGGTGGCGTACCGCGCCGCGCCCATCATGCCGGCGTGCTCGTTCCGGATCACGCGCACCGGGATCTCGGCGAGGAGCTTCTCGTGCGGCGCCTTGTCGCGGAA
>DATEOQ010000332.1:0-9096 GCA_035273905.1 Candidatus Eiseniibacteriota bacterium
CCCGAACAAGGGCATGGACCGCCTGATCCGGGCCCTCGCGCTCGCGTCCTCCAATCCGGGAACCCGCGCCGCGAGGGCGACCCTCGTGATCGCGGGACGCGGTCCCGAGGAGGACCGGCTTCGCGCGCTCGCCACAGGGCACGGCCTTCGGGATCGCGTCCGCTTCACCGGCGTGGTGGACCACGAGTCCCTCGGCTCCTGGTACGGGGCCGCCGATCTCTTCGCGCTCGCGACCGAGCGCGAGGGATGGCCCAACGTGATCCTCGAGTCGCTCGCGTGCGGCACTCCGGTGGTCGCGACACGCGTCGGCGGCGTCCCGGAGATCCTCCAGACCGACCGCCTGGGCCTGATGGTGGATCCGAGCGACGAGGCCTTCGCGCAGGCGATCGAGGCAGCGCTCGGCCGCGCCTGGGATCGCGCGGAGATCGCGCGCTTCGCGGCCGGGCACACCTGGGAAGCGACGGCGCGCTCCGCCCACGCGGTGCTCGAGAGCGCGCTCGGACGGACCCCGGCACGGGAGGCCCGCGTTGCATCCTGAGTCCGCGCGCACCATCGATCCGACCGGGGACGCTCTCCCGGATGGGCTCAAGGTGCTCCACGTGCTCGATCACAGCCTGCCGCTCCACGCGGGCTACTCCTTCCGCACCGCGTCCATCCTCCACGCGCAGCGGAAGCAGGGATTTCACCCCGTGGCCGTGACCTCGCCCAAGCACGAGGAGAGCTGGAAGAAGGAAACGCCGCCGGTCGAGACGATCGACGGCCTGCGCTACTACCGTACGGGCTTCGTCCCGACGAGCCCGGTGCCGCTCGCGTACGAGATGAAGCTGATGAGCGTTCTCGAGCGCCGGATTCGCGAGGTGGCGGCCCTCGAGCGCCCCGACCTCATCCACGCGCACTCGCCCATCCTCTGCGCCGTGCCGGCGCTCCGAGCCGGACGAGCGCTCGGACTGCCGGTGGTCTACGAAGTGCGCGCGTTCTGGGAGGACGCCGCCGTCGACCACGGCACCGATCGCGCCGGATCGATCCGCTACCGGGCGGTGCGCGGGGTCGAGACGTGGGCCTGCAAGAGCGCCGACCGCGTCGTGGTCATCTGCGACGGGCTGAAGCAGGACCTCGTGGGTCGGGGCATTCCGGCCGACACGATCGACATCTCCTGGAACGCCATCGACCCTGGTTCGTTCCAGCCAGGCGAGCCGGATCACGCGTTCGCCCGGGAGCACGGGCTGGAAGGGAAGCGCGTGCTGGGCTTCATCGGCTCGTTCTACGGCTACGAGGGGCTCGAGCTCCTCGTCTCCGCCATGGGTGTGTTCCGGAGCCGTCGGGACGACCTGAGGCTGCTCCTCGTAGGGGGCGGGCCGCGAGAAGACGCCCTCCGCGACCAGATCCGGCGCGAAGGATTGGAGCAGGTGATCGTGATGCCGGGTAGAATAGCGAAAGAGCGGATCCCGGGGCTCTACGGGTTGGTTGACATTCTGGCCTATCCCCGTTATTCTACTAGGCTTACGGAGCTAGTGACGCCCCTGAAGCCGCTCGAGGCGATGGCGATGGGCAAGCCTTTGGTGGCCAGCGACATCGGGGGGCATCGCGAGCTGATTCAAGACCGCCGCACCGGCCTCCTGTTCTCGCCCGGCAGCGTGTCCTCCCTGGTTTCGGCTGTCGAAACGCTCCTGAACGAAGAGGCGCTTCGTGCCGATCTCGTGCGTGAGGGGCGGGCCTGGGTGGAGAGCCATCGGACGTGGGATCTCACGACGGCTGTGTATCGAAACGTGTACGCGCGCGCACGGAGCCGCGCCGCGAGCAGAGGGGCAGACTCGTGGAAACGGCAGCAACCGAACGAAACCGCGGAAACGCGGTGAGCGGAACCACCACCATCTCGCGCGACGACCTCGCCGCGCTCCTTCGCTGCCCGCGGTGCCACGGGACGCTGAGCGTCCAGGACGATCTGCTCCAGTGCGGCGCCTGCACTCTCTCCTTTGCGACCAAACCCGGCAGCCTTCCCATCTACGATCTCTTCATCGACGAGGGAACCGACCACGTCGGCCGCGATCCGCGGCAGGCCTGGAAGCGCCTCGAGTTCGAGAAGAACTACGAGTTCACCGGGTACCACGAGTCGGGCATCGAGTTCGACAAGGCGCTCGGGTATCCGGCCGAGGTGAGCCAATTCCTGTTCGAGCGCGTGAAGAAGCGGATGGTGAAGTGGGTGCGTCCCGGCGCGAACCACACGATTCTCGACGTGGGCTGCGGCGCCGGCTACTTCCTCAATCTGATTCGGGAGCGATACCAGGAAGCGGGCTTCGAGCCCACCGTCGTCGGCGTCGACATCTCGGCACACCAGGTCTCGTACATGGCGGAGCGGATGAGCCGCGAAGGGGTCACCCGCGTGGTCGCCGCGACGGGGAACGGCGAGTTCCTCCCGTTCGCGGACGAGTCGTTCGATCTCGTGACATGCAGCGAGGTGATCGAGCACATCCGGAATCCAAAGCGCGCGCTCGAGGAGATGCGCCGTGTCCTCAAGCCGACCGGGATGCTCCTTCTCAGCACGCCGTCGATGAGCGCGCAGAAGGGCTGGTCGCAGGTGCTCCTGCCCGCGACGGCGCTGGTCAAATTCCTCACGCGGTACAAGCCGAACCGGACCGCGCCCGACAGTTACGACGTCCCGTGGTACTCGAAGGAGTTCCGCGAGATGATCCTCTCGGCCGGCATTCGCATCCATCAGTTCGAGCACAACGCGGTCATCCCGCACCCGTATCATTTCATCTTCTTGCCGAAACCCCTCGTGAAGCCGGCGGTGGCGTTCTTCGGAGTCGTGGACGGCACCATGCGATGGGCCCTGAAGCCGCTCGCCTTGCACTTCGTGGTGCGCGCATCGCGCGTGTTCGCGCTCGCGCTCCTCGGGGCCGCGCTCCTCGGCCTGCCCACCGGCACCCGGATCGGACCCGCTCCCGCATACGCGGAGAGCGGCGACACCTGGATCAACCGGAACTACTTCGCGCGGGCCACCGATCCCTTCACCGCCGATCTCCTCGACAACGTCGAGCGGAACCATCTCTCGCAGGAGACCTTCTGGAAGAAGTACCGCGGTGGTGAGCTGACGCTCGCGCTGGGCGATCTCAAGTACGCGCTCCTCGTGTTTCCGAACCATCCCCGCGCGCTCCATCTCATGACGATGGTCTGCAAGCTGCTCAAAGACTCCACGACGCCGATCGTGTATTTCGAGAACGCGATCCGCCTCTATCCGAACGAAGGCTACACGCACGCGCAGTACGGGGCCTATCTCCTCTCGACGGGAGAGACCGACGCCGCCATCGCGCGGCTGAACCAGGCGCTCAAGCTGGACCCGAATCTCACCTATGCCATGGGGCTCCTGGCCGAGGCCAAGAAGAAGCCCGGCGTCAGCGTCACCGCCGGAGCGCTCACCAACCCGGGTCAGGGATCCGCGCCTCCAGCGTCCTCATCGGGCCCATCCTCGACCACGCCCGGGACCACTCCCGGTACCACCCCGCGCTGAGGGGCGGGCTCATCCGGACATGAGCGGCCTCTGGGGCTACGCGCTCGCCGACCCGCGTGCGCGGGCTGAGATCTCCGACCTCGCCATGATGGGCCTGGCCCGCAGCCAGGACCAATCGCTCCCGATGCACGCCGTGGGCGTGGGGTCGGCAGCCATCGCCTGCAGGGAATTTCCCAATCACACGGCAGCCATCGCCCGGCGCGCGCTCGGAGAGGTGCAGGTCGCGCTCGCGTTCTACGGGACGGTCTTCGCTCTCGACGGTCACGAAGCCTCCACCAATGGGAAGCCTGAAGCGCGCGACCGAAGCCAGCTCGCGGAAACCCTCGTCGACGCGTACCTCGCGAAGGGTCCCGAGCTCTGGACGCGCATTCGAGGGGACTTCGTCATCGCGGTCTGGGACGGACGCGACGCCGTCCTGCGTCTCGTGTGCGATCCCTTCCGCGTGCATTCACTGTTCTACGCGGCCGACCGGCACTCCATCGTCTTCGGATCCCGGCTCGGGTCGATCCTGGCGCGCCCGGGCGCGCCCGGGTACGACGTCGATCCGGAGTCGGTGCTCGAGGTGCTCGTCGCGTCGGTGATCCCGACGCCGGCGACGATCTACCGGGGGATTCACAAGCTCCCGCCCGGCACGGAGCTCACCTATCGAGCGGGGCAGGTAACGCTTCGCCGCTACTGGGATTTCAGCTTCGCCGCTCCGGCGCGCGCGTCCGAGAGCTCGCTCGCGGCGGATCTCAGGGAACGGCTCGAGGACGCGGTGCGGGTACGCCTCCTGGGGGACCGAGCGGCCTCGTTCGGCGCGTTCCTGAGCGGCGGCATCGACTCGACGACCGTCCTCGGCCTCGCCACCCGGATCGCGGGGGCACCGGTCACGAGCTTCTCGATCGGATTCGGCGAGCCGCGCTTCAACGAGATGGAGTTCGCGCGCATCGCGGCGAAGGCGTACGGCTCGAAGCACGTCGAGCACTTTGTGCAGCCCGGGGATGTGGTGCCGGCGATGACACTCCTCCTCGACAGCTACGACGAGCCGTTCGGGAACGCGTCCTCGGTCGCGACGTACTGCTGTGCGAAGGTGGCGCGTGAGCACGGGGTCCAGGTGCTCTACGCGGGAGACGGCGGAGACGAGCTCTTCGCGGGGAACGAGCGCTACGCCGTTCAGCGCCTCCTCGACTACTACCGCAAGGTTCCCGCCTGGCTGCGCGACCCCGTCCTTCGTCCGACCGTGGAGGCGCTCGCTTCCACGCGATTCCCCCTGTTCGTGAAAGGGGCGAAATACATCCGGCGCGCCAGCATCCCGTACCCGGACCGGCTCTACTCCTACGACATCTTCCACCTCATGTCGCTCGACACGATCCTCGAGCCCCGATGGGTGCCGGGCGCGACCCAGGAGCACAGCCATCGCGCGCTCATGGGGCGCTACTACCGGGAAGCTCCGGCTTCGGACGAGCTCGACCGGCAGCTCTACATCGATCTCAAGCTGACGATCGGAGACAACGACGTGATCAAGGTCGTCCGCGCCACCGAGGCGGCCGGCGTGACGGTGCGCTTCCCGTTCCTCGATCCCAGGGTCGCGGAGCTCGCCGGCCTCGTGCCGGCCGGCCTCAAGATGCGGGGAACGAAGCTTCGGAGCTTCTTCAAGCGGACCTACGCGGACTTCCTTCCGCCCGAGACCATCGCCAAGACGAAGCACGGATTCGGCCTTCCGATCCCGGACTGGCTGCGCACCGATCCGGTCCTCCGCGAGATGATGCGGGATCTGGTGCTGAGCCCAGGCAGCCGCATCGCGACGTACTTCCAGAGGAGCGCGCTCGAGACGTTCGTGGAGCGGCACAGCACCGATCCGACGACCTACTACGGGCCGTTCCTCTGGAATCTCATGATCCTCGAGCTGTGGCTCCGCGGCCACGCAGCCGCCCGGACGTGACGTCCCCCGCGACGGGCGGTCTCCGCGTGACCGCGATCCGCGGGGACGAGGGGCTCGCGGCGATCGAACCGGAGTGGGAATCGCTCCTCGCCCGCAGTTCGAGCGACACGATCTTCCTCGCGCCGGACTGGATCCGGCCTTGGTGGGCCGCCTATGGCGCCGGCCGGGAACTCATCGCGCTCCGGATCGACGATGCAAGCGGCCTCATCGGCCTCGCGCTGATGTACCGTCGCGAGGAGCAGATCCTCCAGGGACTCCGCCAGCCGGCGCTGGCCTTCGTTGGGGATGGCTCCGCCGACTCCGACTACATGGACTGGATCTCCGCCCGCGGCCGAGAGTCGGACGTTGTCCGCGCCGTCATCGACCACCTCACGAACACCCCGAAGTGGGATCTTCTCGCGCTCCGCGAGATTCCGGAGACATCGCCCCACCTCGGCCCGATCGAGGCGGTCGCGCGCGAGCGGGGCTGGTCCTGGATCATCGAGCAGGTCCCGTGCGCCCGCGTGTCGCTGCCGCGAAGCTGGGACGACTATCTCCGCATGCTCAAGCCGCGCATGCGCACCAAGGTCCGGTCCGGACTGCGCGACTTCGAGGGACGGGCCGATGCGCGCTTCGATTGCTGCACGTCGCTCGACGATCTCGAGCCGCGCCTCGCGTCGCTCTACGAGCTCCACAATCGCCGGTGGGAGATGGAAGGGAAGCGGGGGATCTTCCACGCCGATGACAAGCGAGCCTTCTACGAGCACCTCTCGCCCCGGCTCCTAAAGCGGGATCGCCTGAGGCTCTACTCGCTGAGCGTGGGCGGACGCTACGTAGCGCACCAGTACTGCTTCGAGTACGCGAACCGTCTCTTCCTCCTGAACGAGGGGCTCGATCCCGAGTGGTTCGAGCACGGAGCGGGGAATGCGCTCCGGGCCCACGCGTTTCGGGACTGCATCGCGCGCGGCCTGGACGTGTACGACTTCCTGGGTGGAGTCACGCAGCACAAGCTCTCGTGGGGCGCCGAGGTCGTGCACAGCGTACGCGTGATCACCGGGCCGCCCAGCATCCGGAACCGGATCGCCTTCACCGCCCGGGACGCGCGCGAGGCCGCGAAGCGGCTCCTCCGTCCGGATCGGGAGGCCAAGGCCGAGGAGCCCGCGTGAAGCGCGCGGCCCTTCGCCGCTGGGTGGCCGGCATGAGCTACGGCCTGGGGGCCACACGCGCCCTGACCCGGGTGGGAGACCGCTGGCGGGTGCTCCGTGCCGAGAACGGCTTCTCGCTGGGCGCGCGCCGCCGGGATCCGTTCCTCGTCTTGATCTATCACCGCGTGCACGGGGCCGAGAGCCGCTTCTCGATCGAGCGAACCACGCCCGGGTGTTTCCGCGGCCAGATGGCTCACCTGGCACGCGACTACAACGTCCTGCCCTTGGACGAGATCGTCCGCCGGCTCGGCGCGGAGGAGCCGCTCCCGCCGCGAGCCATCGCCGTCACGTTCGACGACGGCTACGAGGACAACTACACCGAGGCGTTCCCGATCCTTCGCGACCTCGGCCTCCCGGCCACCGTCTTCCTCACGACCGGATGCATTGGAACGGGGGACAGCCTCTGGTTCGACCGCGTGCTTCGCGCGTTCGAGCGTTCTCCGCGCGAGCGCGTGCCGTTGCCGGGGGGAGCGATGTCCGAGGACCTCCGGGACGACGCGCGGCGGGAGCACGAAGCCATCCGGGCGCTCTACGCGCTGATGCGGCTGCCCAACCAGGAGCGTCTCGCAGCCGTCGACCGGCTGGTGGAGGATCTCGGAGGGAACGACGGAATTCCTCCGGCGCGCATGCTGAACTGGGACCAGGTCCGCGAGATGGCTCGCGGGGGGATCACGTTCGGCGCCCACACGGTCACCCATCCGATCCTCACCCGCCTCGGGCTCGCCGATGCGGAGGCCGAGATCGTCGACTCCAAGCGGAAGATCGAGGCCGAGGTCGGACGCCCCGTGGATCTCTTCGCCTACCCGGTCGGGCGGCGATCGGACTATGCTCCGGAGGTCATCCGGATCGTGACGGAGGCGGGGTTCCGCGCCGCCCTCACGACGACATCGGGATCCAACGCGCGCGGTGACGACCTGTTCCTCTTGCGCCGTGTGAAACCGCTGGGAGACGACGTCCCCAGCTTCGCCCTGGGGCTCGGTATGCACTACCTCACGGAATGGAGTCCGAGAGCGTGACGAAGCACTGCCGTCGCAGCGCGAGGCCGGCCTAGTCCATGCGCGACTTTCTCATCCTCGGCCTCGTCTTCTCGCTCCTGCCGTTCGCGTTTGTGAGGCCCTACATCGGCGCCCTCATGTGGGTGTGGATCAGCCTCATGAACCCCCACCGGCTGACCTGGGGCCCCGCCTACGGGTTCCCGTTCGCCATGCTCACCGCGGTCACCACCATCGCGGGAATTTTCGTGTCGCCCGAGCGGGGCCGGTTCCCGGCGGCCAGGGAAACGACGATCCTGCTGCTCATGGCGGCATGGTTCACCTTGACCACGACCGTCGCCTTGATGCCCGAGGCGGCGTGGTGGAAGTGGGACCGCGTCTTCAAGATCCTCGTCATGACCATCGTTCCTCTGTTCCTGCTCCAGGAGCGAAATCGCCTCCGGCTCCTGCTCCTGGTCATGGCCGCCTCCATTGGCTGGTTCTCGGTGAAGGGCGGGATCTCATCACTGCTCCACGGAGGGCAGTACCGCATCTTCGGCCCCAAGCAGTCCTTCATCGCGGACAACAACGCGCTGGCGGTCGCGGAGCTCATGGTGCTCCCGTTCATGTGGTTCCTGGCCAAGACCGAGCCGCGGAAGTGGGTGCGCCGGGCCCTCTACATCTCCGCGCCCCTGACGGTCGTCTCCATCGTCTTCTCGTACTCGCGCGGCGCGCTCCTCGGCCTGATCGCGATGATCACGACCCTGATCGTCACCGGACGCCGCTGGGGCCTCGCGATCGCGTTCGTCTGCCTGGCGGGCGTCAGCCTCGCGTTCATTCCGTCGGCGTGGTACGAGCGCATGCAGACCATCGGAAGCTACAAGCAGGACGAGTCGGCCCAGTCGAGGTTCCAGTCCTGGAGCTTCGCGTGGCAGGTCGCGATGGACCGTCCGATCACGGGTGGAGGATTCAAGATCTTCTCGAAGGAGGGATTCGTCCGGTACACCTCCGAGGAGTTCGCCGCCTTCGAGGCCCACAGCATCTACTTCGAGATGCTGGGGGAGCAGGGCTTCGTGGGGCTGGGCCTCTCCCTCGCCTTGTTCGCCTCGACGTTCATGACCTTGGGCTGGGTGGAGCGCAAGATCAAAGGACGGCCGCACATGGCGTGGGCCAAGGATTACGCCATGATGCTCCGCCTGAGCGTGGTGTCCTATGCGGTCAGCGGAGCCTTCCTCGGGCTGGCCTATTTCGACATCTACTACGACGTGATCGCCGCGGTCATCCTGCTCAAGATCGTGGTCCAGCGGGAGCTGGTGCAGGAGGCGGCCGCGTACCGCGCGGCGCGCATCGCCGCGCTCGCACCGCCGGAGCCGTTGCCCATGACGGCGCCGGGATGACCTCGTCAGGACACCGGTTCGCGGCTCATCCGATCCTTTACAGCAGGAGCGGCAAATCCTTATAATTGAACGTTCTCGCTGTCCGTTTTGGCCGTCCCCCGCGTGTGTTGAG
>DATEOQ010000333.1:0-3883 GCA_035273905.1 Candidatus Eiseniibacteriota bacterium
TCAAGATTCCGACGAGGAGCTGAAATCGCTCGGTGCGAAGGCCCTGATCGAGGCTCTGGAGCACCGGAATCACGCCGGCGACGGACGCCTCGTAGCGGAGCGTCGTCCCCGTGCGGGCCGCGACCGCCTCGAGCTCGGCGCCGTGGTTCGCCACGAGCAGCTTGTTCGCGGTGACCACGGGCAGGCCGCGCTCCAGCGCGCGGGTCACCGGCGGGAGCGCGCGGTCGGCGCCGCCCATGACCTCGACGAGGAGATCGATGTCGTCGGCTTCCGCGACGGCCATCGCGTCGCCACTCAGGGTTGCGCCATCGAGCGCGGCCTCACGGGGCTTTTTCGGATCGGCGACGGCGACGCGCGTCACCTTGACCCGTGCCCCCACCGCCTGCTCGATCTCGGAGGCGCGATCGCGCAGCAGATGGAGAAGCCCCGTGCCCACCACGCCGCAGCCGAGCATGCCGATTTTGAGAGGAGAATTCATGAGCTGGTCCAAGCTACTGGACCGCGCGGGGGGTGTCAAACAAAGCGGCCGCCGTGGCGGCCGCGTCAGACATTCAATGGAAGGGAATGTGGGCTATGCGCGCCGGGGAGGGCCCCACTTCTCGCGAAAGACGCGGAGCGAGAACTCGGGATCGATGCGCTTGAGCTCACGCGCGGCGCGCATGAGCCGGCGCCGCGCTTCCTTGGCGTGCGTCTTCTGCCATTCCACGTAGCTGTCGAGGAGCGCGTCCCAGCTCGCGCGCTTGTGCTCGCCTTCGAACGACTCCTGCGCGGAGCGCTCGATATGAAAGACCTCGCCCGCGCTCAGCCGGCGCACCAGGTTCAGGTACTCGCCGCTCATCCAGGTCATGACCTTGGTGTAGGCCTCGAAGTTGCGCGAGAGCTTGTCCATGACCTCGGTGATGCCCGCCTTGGATCCATAGAGCCGCTCGGCGTACGCGGAGGCGAACTGGTAGTAGGACTTGCCGCGTCCCGTGAGGCGGTCCGACTCTTCGCCCGTGGCGCGCGTGGGATCCACCCCCGCCATGCTCTCGCTGAAGATGCCGAGCGAGACGTACAGGAAGTCCGCGTTGGCCTTGTACACGCGGTAGCGATAGCGCTGGTCCTTGCTCTCCTGGACCCGCGCGAACACATCCGCGTCGCGTGCGGAGACGAGATCGGTCCGGAGCAGATCCTCGCGTCCCGAGACGACGCCCGAGAGGAGCGACGCCGTGTAGATGTTCACGTCCTCGTCGAACTCCGCGAGGTCGGACGGCAAGTCGGAGTCGATGCGCGAGAGGAGGAAGTTGTTGATGAAGAAGTAACCGACGTCCTCGTGCGCGGACGGCGACCTGAGGTCAGGCTGGATCGCTAGCTTGAGGTACTGTGGACCGCCCATCGGACACCCCCTGTCCAGGCGCACGGTTCGACGCGCCGGAGGGGGGAATTGCACGTGTCATGCCATTGGAAATTGCACCGCGGGCCGGCCCATTCGGTAGCGGTGCCACTCCTCTGAACTATCGATTTTCCAGAAAGTTCCGGCTGCGAGGGCCCGGGCGGCCGGGGCTGGGCGTTTGCGCCCACGCAGCCACGGTGATGCGAAAAGCCACCCAGTGGAATCTTGCACGACTGGCGAAAAACGAGAGGCGGTCAGGCGGGAGACTTGGTCAGGCGGGGAGGCGTGGTCAGGCGGGAGACTTGGTCAGGCGGGAGGCGCAGTCAGACGTGAGGCGCGATCGGCAGGACCATGTAGAGGGCGCTTCGGATCACGACCGTGAGATAGACCGCGAAGACGGTGAGAACCGCGCCGTACAGCCAGCGGACCTTCTTCCGGTAGCGCCAGAGGAGAACGCAGCCGAGCGACGGCACGAGCGTCTTGTACATCCAGAACACGTAGGGGGAGTGGTCGAGGAGGAACGCCATGATGCGGTTCGCCTCGATCATCATCTTCGCGTTGAGCAGGTATACCGTCTGCGCGGCGTCCGTGTAGTTGAGAATCCCGACGCCCCAGAGGAGGTAAAGCATCTGCTGCTCCATCCGCCCCTCGGCACGCCTGTCGGCCCGCCTCCGTTGCCCGTTCCTTCGCTCCACGACGGCGTTGTCGGCCAAGCCCATCCTCCCTGGGAGCGGGTGCATCCCTGCGCAGGTCTCCCGCTATTATCGGCAAGCCGGGATGGAACTTGCGCCGGATTTGGGAACCCGGCCGGCGGTTTGACACCCCGCTCGTACCGATGCTAAAGTGCGGCGGGCCAACGGGAGAGCCGCCTCGCCATGGAAGTGCTGATCGGAACGGCTGATATCCACCGCCGGATCGGGGAGCTGGGCAAGCAGATCGCCCGGGACCACCCCCGCGGCACCCCCCTTCTCGTCGGCGTCCTGAACGGCTGCATCTTCTTCGTCGCGGATCTCATGCGCGCGATCCCCATTCCCCACGAGGTCGACTTCGTGAGCGTCACGTCCTACGGCGCGTCGAGCGAGTCGAGCCGCGCTCCGCGCCTCGTGAAGGATCTCGAGCGCGAGATCGGCGGGCGCGACGTGATCCTGGTCGAGGACATCGTGGACAGCGGTCACACGCTCTCGTTCCTGAGGGATACGCTCCTCGCGCGCGGTCCGCGATCGCTCAAGATCGCGACCCTGCTCGACAAGCGCGAGCGCCGCGAGCGCGAGGTGCCGCTCGACTACGTCGGCTTCACCGTTCCCGACCGCTTCCTCGTCGGCTACGGCCTCGATTTCGCCGAGCGCTTCCGCCATCTCCCCTACATTGCCGCGATCCAGCCGATGGAGCTCGAGCCCGATCCCGTTCCGGGGGCCGCTCGGTGACGCCGGGATTGAACCGGCGCGGCATCCTCATCGGCATCGCGGGCGGCACGGGAGCGGGCAAGACGCTCGTCGCGCAGTCCATCTCCGAGGACATCGGCTCGGAGAAGGTCCTCATCCTCGAGCAGGACTCGTACTACAAGGACCTCACCAACATCCCGCTCGGCGAGCGCGAGAGCCGGAACTTCGACCACCCCGAGGCCTTCGACCGCGATCTCCTGCGCAGCCACCTCGAGACCCTCTTGAGCGGCGGCGAGGCGGACATCCCGGTCTACGAGATGCGCACGCACACGCGGAATCCCCAGCCGATGAAGGCGAAGGGACGCCGCATCATCATCCTCGACGGCATCCTCATCCTCGACGATCCGGCGATCCGCCAGCTCATGGACATCAAGCTCTACGTCGACGCGGATCCCGACATCCGGTTCATCCGGAGATTGAAGCGCGACCTCACCGAGCGGGGACGGACGCTCGACCAGGTGATCCGCCAGTACGAAGCGAGCGTGCGTCCGATGCACCTCCAGTTCGTCGAGCCTTCCAAGCGCTACGCCGATCTCGTGATCCCCGAAGGCGGCTACAACGCGGTCGCGATCGATCTCCTGAAGACGAAGGTCCGCTCCCTCTTGCGCGAAGCGGGCTGAGGGCGGGCGTGGACGCTTCGCTCTACCTGGGTCCGCTGGTCCAGCTCCCCATCGAGTGGCTCGCGCTCGCCCTCCTCGCCCTGGCGTGCCTCTTCTGGGAGCGCGCCGGCCTCTCGGGCCTCGGCATCGAGGGATGCGTCGCGAGCGGGTGGCTCGGGCTCTTCTTCGGCTACGAGGCGACGGGGCACATGGCGGTCGCGGTGCTCGCTTGTCTCGGCGCGACGCTCGTCTTCGCGGCGGCCACGGGATCGCTCGTCCAGCTCTCGCGCGTCGATCCGGCGCTCGGCACCTTCGTCGCGAGCCTGGTGCCCTGGAGCGCACTCGTTCTGCTCTTGCGCTCGCACGCGCCGCTTCTCGCGACCGGGTCGCCGGACGCGTGGCTCATTCATGGAACAGGGATCGACGACACCTACGCGGCCGTGCTCCTTTTGAACCCGGCCGTCTGGGTC
>DATEOQ010000334.1:0-2637 GCA_035273905.1 Candidatus Eiseniibacteriota bacterium
ATTCCTGGGGCGACGCCAAGCGGATCGTGCTCCCCAACACGGGACTCACGGTGCGCGTGTCGAGCCTCTACTGGCAGCTCACGAGCCCGCAAGACACGAGGGATGCGATCGTGCCCCACGTCCCGGTCACGGAGAGCTTCGCGGATTGGCGCGCGAACCGTGATCCCGCGCTCGAAGCCGCCACCGCCGGCGCGGGGCGCGGCGATCCTTCGGGCCACTGGAAGGGCGCCATGGCGATCCAGTTCCAGCGCTCGGACCTCGACCTCGACCTGACGCGGCGCGGCTCGACGTGGAGCGGTCGCGTGGACATGGCCGACGCCGATCTGCATGACGCGCCGCTCGGCGCCACCCAGGTGAGCGCCGGCAATCTCACGACGCACTGGGGCGCGAAGGGAAGCGAGACCACCTTCCGCGCACGGCTCGCCGGAGATCGTTGGGTGGGGCTCATTCGATACAAGGGAATCGACTTCCCCGTCGTGCTCGAGCGCGCGCCGGGGGACGCCGCGGCCGCGGAGCCCGCCGCGCACTAGCCCGGCGGCGCGCGAGGATTTCGGCTACCCTGAGCGGGTGACCTTCCCCCGCGCGGTGTTTCTCGACCTCGACGACAGCGGAGACTCCCATCTCTGCTGGGTCGAGGCGTGCGCGGCGCACCGGCACGGCGACCTCGAGCCGTCGCGCGTCCACGACGCGATCCAGCGCGTCCGCGCCTGGTACTGGAGCCACCCCGATCGCCACCGCGAGGGCCGGCTCAGGCTCGACGAAGCGCGGCGCGAAGTCGTCGAGAGAGCGCTCGCCGAGCTCGGCGTGAGCGCTCCCGCCGTCGCGGCCGGCATCGCCTCGACGTACAGCGAGCTGCGGCGTCAAAAGATCCGCCCGTTCGAGGGAGCGGTCGAGACGGTGCGCTGGCTGCGTTCGCTCCCGCTCCGGCTCGCGCTGATCACGAACGGGAGCGCCCTCGACCAGCGGGAGAAGATCGAGCGGTTCCAGCTCGCGGATCTCTTCGATCTCGTTCTCATCGAGGGGGAGCTGGGCTTCGGCAAGCCCAACCCCCGCGTCTACCGCCACGCCCTGGACACGCTCGGTGTCCAGCCCGCCGATACCTGGATGGTGGGCGACAATCTCGAGTGGGAGGTCGCGGTTCCGAAGCAGCTCGGGCTGACGTGCGTGTGGGTGGACCGACACGCGCGAGGTCTTCCACAGGGCTTCGATCCGGCTCCCGATCGGATCATCCATCGGCTCTCCGAGCTCCGAGCCTCGTTCCCCCTCGGTTGACCATGCGTCCCCGGCTTTGGGTGTGGCTGATCCTTCTTCTCCCCGTCTCGTCGTGCTCCCTGGATCCAGCGGAGCGCGATTATTACGCCGCGCTTCGAGGCGAGGAGACGGGCATGTCGCGACGACAGCAGCTCGCGCTCGTCGAGAGCGCCATCGCGCTCGAGCCGCGGCGCGCGACCTACCGCGAGACCCACGCGATCTACTCGATCGACGTGCGCGAGTTCGCGCGCGCGGCGGCCGACCTCGACACCGCCATCCAGCTCGCGGACCGGCCGTACCTTCGATTCCTGCGCGGCCTGGTCGCGTGCCAGCGGGGTGAGTACGAGGCGTCGCTTCCCGATTTCGACCGAGCCATCGCGGGGCAGCCCAAGAACGCGCAGTTCTATCGCGGACGGTCCCTCGCTCGATCGGCGCTGGGTCGCTACGAGGAGGCGCTCGAGGACGCGGATCGTCTGCGCACGATGGCGCCCCAGCAGGGCGAGACCCACTACGCCCGCGGCGTGGCGCTCGCCGGGCTCGGACGTCCGCGCGAGGCGGTCGATGCCTACGACGAGGCGCTCCGGATCCGGCCGGAGCTCGTCTATCCGCTCCGCGCGCGCGCCGACGCGAGCGAGGCCCTCGGAGACACGCTTCGAGCGCGGTCGGATCGTGAGGCGGCTGACGCCAAGGAGCCGAACGCCTTCGCTCCGGCCGTCGATCCCTTCCGGTACTGATCCACTCAGGTCACGGTTTCAGATGTAGTGCTTTCCCCGCCGCCACGCTTCATCCAGAGGGATCTCGAGGCCGCGGCAAATCCAGATCGGCACTCCGGTCTCGTCCGGCATCGCGTGGGCCGCGCTGGTGCGCGCGACCTCGCGCACCTCGGTGAACACGTGCTCGAGGCTTTCCCGGCTGTCCCCGACGATGACGTACGCCACGGGAGTACGCGCGCCATAGCCCCAGAGGTAGTAGTTGTTGTGCTGGCTCACCGCGCGAGGAAGGCCGTCGCGCCGGCCGTAGTAGTTGATCGCCGCGGCCTCGCCGTAGTTGTCGGCCACGATGAGGCATCGAGCGCGCTCTTCGGACGGTAGCGAGCGAACGGCCGAGGCCACCTGCGCCGCCAGCTCCGGCCAGCCGAACCGGTCGGCGAGGAACTGGGGCAGATCGCCTCTCTCCCGCCGCTCCTCCGATGGCGGACGCATGCCCAGCGCCCGCTGGTAGGCCACGAACGAATCGACGGGCAGCATCGGAATCGCGAACGGAGCGGCGAGTGCGAGGTCGCCGATCGCCGCAGCGATGGGGAGCGCGCGCATCCACCGCAGCCGTCGCTCGGTCGCGCTCTCGATCAGGACCGAGAGACCAGCGATCACCGGCGGGAACGCCGCG
>DATEOQ010000335.1:0-4770 GCA_035273905.1 Candidatus Eiseniibacteriota bacterium
CCAGTGCGATGACGGTTGTGATGTCTTTCCAGCTTCGGTGCTGTGACCGGTTCATTGGGAACCTCGTCGATGGAGATCTGGGATCGACAGAGAACCGTATCAACGACCGTGCCACGGGGGCTTGCGGTACGGGCATTACGGTTACGAGATCCATGGCTGCGGGAAGCTTGTACCTGTGGGGCCAGAGCGCCTGTCGTTTCTACACGCGCGACTTGGGAAGGCTCTGGCGTGTCCCTTCGAGGGCGCTCCAGGGATCCTTCGCCCGGAGGCGAGCGGCCGCGGTCCGCACGGTGAACGCTCCCGGCTGGAGCTTCGGCGTCACCTCGCTCCAGGCGAGCGGCATCGAGACGGGAGCCCCCTCCCGCGCGCGTGGCGAATACGGCGCGACCCACGTCGCGCCTCGCCGGTTTCGCAGCGTGTCGATGAGGATCTTTCCGTGACGCCGCGCTTTGGAGAGCGTCGCGGTGAATTGATCGGGCGCCTCCTGAATCATGGACGCCCCCACCGCGGTGCCGATCCGCGCAACGTCGTCCCAGGATGGACCGCGGCGAAACGGCACGACGACGTGAAGCCCCTTCCCGCCGGTCGTCTTCGGAAACGATTCCAGGCCGAGATCGCGCAGACGCTCGCGGAGATCGACAGCCGCGCGAATGGTCCTCGGCCAGGGCACGGTGGGATCGGGGTCGAGATCGAAGACGAGCCGGTCGGGAGCGTCCTGCCGGTCCTCGCGCGCGCCCCAGACGTGGATCTCGATCACCCCGACCTGGATCAGGCCGACCAGGCCGGCCGCGCTCGATACCGAGAGATACGTCGCGTCCCCCTTCGACTCGCGGACGGTGATCGTACGAACGGCGGGCGGAACGGCGAATCCCGGATGCTTCTGAAAGAAGCAGCCGCCCGTGCGCCCTTCCGGGCACCGGACGAGCATGAGCGGACGCCCCTCCACATGCGGGAGCATCCGCTCGGCCACCGCTTCGATGTAGGAGGCGAGATCCCGCTTCGTGATCCCCGCCTCCGGAAAGAGAACGCGCGTGGGGTGCGTGATGACCACGCCCGCCACCGTCGCCTCGCGCGCCTCGTCCGGCGGCTCGCGAACGGGGGGGTGCTTGGGATCGTCGTGCGGCGGATCGCGGAGCGGAGTCTTCGGGCCCGGATCCCGCTTCGGCGGTCCCTTGCGCGTCGGTTTCGGCGGGGGCACGGGACGCTCTCGCTTGGCCTGCGACGCCCTCTTGTCCTCGCGAAGTCCCTGAAACGACGGGTGTCGGAGCTTGCCGTCGTCGGTCCAGCCGGTGAACGCGACCTCCGCGAGGAGCTTGGGCTCGACCCAGTGGACGCCGCGCTTCGAGCGAGGCGCTCCGGTCACGGGCACATCCTTGGTTTCGAGCGCCCGGAGCTTTCGCGTGAGATCGACGAGCGACTCGTGCGTGAACCCGGTGCCGACGCGCCCCGCGTAGCGGAGCGGACTCGCGCCATCGCGCACCCCCAGGAGGAGCGCGCCGAAACCGGAGCGCGATCCCTGCGGATCCGTGAAGCCCACGATCACGAGCTCCTGCCGCGCGGTGCACTTCACCTTGAGCCACGACCCCGCGCGACCGCCGCGATACGGCTCGTCGCGCCGCTTCGAGATGATCCCCTCGAGACCGCGCCGGCACGCCTCCTCGTATACCGCCGGACCGTTGCCCGCCACGTGATCGCTGTAGCGGATCGCGTCGCTCGAGGACGCGAGGAGCTCGGCGAGCGCCGCCTTTCGCTCCTCGAGAGGAAGCTTCGTCCGGTCCTCCCCGCCCTTCGACAGAAGATCGAACGCGTAATAGACGAGCGCTCCGCGGCCCGTGCCGCCCATGGAGTTCTGGAGCGCCTGAAAGCTCGTGCGGCCGTCCGGCTCCACGACGACGATCTCGCCGTCGAGCACCGCCTGGTCCACCTGGAGGCGCTCGGCCGCTTCGGCGAGATCGGCGAAGCGGCTGGTCCAGTCCTGCCCCGAGCGCGTGAGGAAGGACGCGCTTCCGCGCGTGAGGCGGCAGAGTGCGCGATACCCGTCGTACTTGATCTCGTGGATCCAGTCGTCGCCTTCGGGAGCGCGGGTCACCAGGGTGGCGAGCTGCATCGGAGGGATCCGGGGTGTGCGCGGCGCCGGTTTCGACCGCACGGACGTGGTGCGCGCCACGCGCGTCTTGGATGTCGCGCGTGCGGCGCTGGAACGCGACGCCGCGAAGCGTGTGCTCCGGGGGGCCGGCCGGTTCGAGTGCCAGACCTTGCCGTTCGATCCCACCTCCTCGATCGTGCGCCCCGTCTTCACGCTCTCGGGCTGATTCACGAGCACGTCGCCGCGCGTGCGCGCTTCCGCGTCCCGCTCCTTGAACAGGAGCCAGGTCGGCTTCCGGTCCTCGTCGCGCCCCTTCATCCGGATGAGGAGCCACTTCCCCTGCAGTTTTTCCCCTTGGAGCTGGAAGGAGAATCGCCCCTTCCGGAGTCCCTCGTGTGGATCTCCCACCGGCGACCACGTGCCGCGATCCCAGAGCAGGACCGATCCGCCTCCGTACTCGCCCTTTGGGATCGTCCCCTCGAAGTCGCCGTACTCGACCGGATGATCCTCGACCTCGACCGCGAGCCGCTTGTCGGCGGGGTTCAAGCTCGGCCCTTTCGGAACGGCCCAGCTCTTCAGCACGCCGTCCAGCTCGAGGCGGAAGTCATAGTGGAGGTGCGATGCGGCATGCTTCTGGATCACGTACATCGGACCTCGGCGCTTGGACGGGCGTGCGGTTTTCCCTTTGGGCTCGGGCGTCTTCTTGAAGTCCCGCTTCTTCCGGTAGGTCGTGAGCGGCATGTCAGGCGGTCCTCTTCGCCGGCGCCTTCGCGCGCACCGGCTTTCGCGCCGCCGGCTTCCGCACGGCGGGCTTCCTCGCCGCGGGTTTCCGCGCCACCGGCTTGCGGCCCTCGTGCGCCGTCTTCGAAGTGGCGCGCTTCTCGAGGCTCTGCTTGAGGAGTGGCATCAGATCCACCACGTCGGACCGGGCGCTCACGCGCTTCGGCACGTCCTCCGGCTCGAGGATCACGTGCGTCTTGCCCGCGCGCACCTTCTTCTCCACGAGCGCCAGCACCTCGTCGTGATACTCGTCCTGGAATTGATCCGGATTCCACTCCGCGTCCATCTCCCCGATGAGACGCTCGGCCATCCGGACCTCGGCCTCGGAGACGTTCACGCTCTTCCCTCCCGGCAGCTCGAGGTCGCTCGTGGGCCGAAGCTCGTGGGCGTACCGGAGCAGGTTGAGCACGAGCGCGGAGTCGCGCACGACGAGGGCCGCGGTGCGCTGCCGCGTGCGAAGGACGACGCGCGCGATGCCGGTGCGCCCCGTGCGCTCGAGCGCGGTCCGGAGGAGCGCATAGCTCTTGCTTGCCTTCTTCATCGGCTCGATGTAGTACGGCGTCTCGAAGTACAGCGAGTCGATGGAATCGGACGGAACGAACTCCACGATCTCGATCGATCCGGTCGCCTTGACGTTCACCGCCTCGAGCTCTTCATCACTCAGCACCACGTATTGATCCGGTTCGTACTCATACCCGCGCACCACGTCGTTCCACTCGATCTGGCGTCCCGTGTTCTTGTTGTAGCGATGATTGCCCACGGGTGCAAAATCGCGCTTGTCGAGGAGCGTGAACGCGAGGTCGTGACTCATCGTCGCGGGCTGGAGGCGGACCGGAATCTCCACCAGTCCAAAGCTGAGACTACCCTTCCAAAACGATCGGGCCATCGAGTCCTCCTCTCCAGTGGTTCACCGCTTGCATCGCCTCCCCATGCAGAGCACGCGCCACCGCGCCCGATTCGGGTCCGGACCGAGGTAAGGCCGGCACAGTCGGCCAGAACCCCAAGGAGCCGTGGGTCTTGGGCGGGTGGGCGCCAGCTGGCAGAGGGCCGGGGCTTCGGCAGGGTCGTACCCGGCGGGAAGGATGTTCTTACAACCGTCGGCAACCTGGGACGTGGGGGCGTCGTCCCGGAAGCGAAGGAGGACTCATGGAACAGTACCGTTGTCCTCGTTGCCAGGCCGAGTTCTCCACGGCCGAGCAGCTCGATCGCCACATGAAGCAGCACGCGTCACCGCCCGAGGAGCGCCCGGCGCGCACCCCCGGGGCCTACCGGTCGGCCGATGAAGCCGAGCGCTCACCCTTGGAACGGTCCCCCATGCCCTACGCCTGTCCCCGCTGTGGGGCGGAGTTCTCCAACCGCATGGAGCTGGACCGGCACGGCCGGGCCCAGCACCTGACGGAGTAGCGGAGAGGCGATGGACGCACGCCACCGCCACGCAGCCCCGCGACTCACGCTCGTTCGCTCGCACGCCGCTGCCTCCGCGAGGGAAGGCGCGTGGGGGGATTCGCTGACGGACGAGAGCGACGCGGGGAGCCGGAGCCCGAGCTCGTACGGCTCGGACCCGAGCTCCAGCCGGCACACGATCCACATCGTGTTCGCGCTCGCCGTGACGGCGGTGTTCGCCCTGTTCCAGCTCGCGACCTGGCCCCTCCTTGCGTCGAGCCCGTTCCTGCTCTTCTGCGCGGGAGTCGTCATCGCGGCCTGCGTCGCCGGATTCGAAGGCGGGGTGGCTGCCACGCTCTCGAGCGGTCTCGTCGCCGAGTACTTCTTCATCACGCCGCACCGGCTCATCCCTGACGGTCCCACGCAGGCGCTGGGTCTCGCGGGATTTCTCGCGACCGGATTCCTGATCAGCATGCTGATCGCGCGCCTCGACCGCGACCGCGCCCAGATGGCCCGCGTGC
>DATEOQ010000336.1:0-8549 GCA_035273905.1 Candidatus Eiseniibacteriota bacterium
GCGCCTCTTCGGGCTCGAGATGACGGCCTACAAGGACGAGCGCCGCGATCCCGAGCTGGCCACGCGCGCGGCCGCGCGCTACCTGCGCCGCCTCTACACGATGTTCGACGGCTCCTGGCCGCTCGCGCTCGCCGCGTACAACGCCGGCGAGGGCACCGTGCAGCGCGCGATCAAGCGCCAAGGAACCACCGATTTCTGGTCGCTCAAGCTCCCGCGCGAGACGCAGGACTACGTGCCGAAATTCCTCGCCGCGATGGAGATCGCGTCCGATCCGCAGCGCTACGGCTTCGAGCTTCCTGAGAACTCGCCGCTCAAGTACGACGAGGTGACGGTGCGCGGCCCGGTCGACATGAAGGAGCTGTCGCGGGTGAGCGCCGTCGACGTGGACGAGCTCCAGCGGCTCAATCCGGTCTTCGTCCGCCATCGCATGCCGGCCGACAAGGATGGCACCACGTTCCGCGTTCCGCACGGCATGGGCGCGCAGGTGCAGCTGGCGCTCCAGACCGACTACAAGCCCCGCCCGCTCACGAAGACGGAGCTTCGCACCGCGGCCCGCGAGCACAAGAAGGACCTTCGCCCGGTGCGTCGCGGTCGGCATGGCCGCGGCGGGGTGCACGTCGTGCGCCGGGGCGAGACGCTGTCGCAGATCAGCGCCAAGTACCACGTGAGCTCGAGCCGCCTGCGCCAGCTGAACGGCCTCGCCGACGCCGGTTCCATTCGCGCCGGCCAGCACCTCCGCATCCAGTAGCGCTTCGCGCGGCGCAGGGCGCGCCGCGTCCCCCCCTACCGCTCCAGCACGTCTCCGCTCGCGAGTCCGTCGTGGGGGAAGTCTTCCTCCGCGAGATCGGGCGCGATGCGCACGTTCCGTCCGACCGTGATCCCTTCGGGGACGCGCGTCTCCTTGCCGACGAGCGTGATACCCGCGCTCAGGTGCTCGGGGCACGCGCGGTTGGGCGTCGAGGGACCGGTGCCGATCACCGCCGCACGCCCCACGTGCACGCGCTTGTCGAGGATCACGCGGTCGAGCACCGCATCCGGGCCGATCCAGGTCTCCCCCATCACGATCGAATCGCGCACGACCGCGCCTTCCTCGACGACCGCGCCCGGGAAGAGGACCGATCGCTCGACCGTGCCGTTCACGATGGTGCCGTGCGTCACGATGGACGAGTGGACCCGCGCGCCGGCTCCGATGCGCGCGGGCGGATACTCCGTGCTCGGCGTGAAGATGGGCCAGCGCGGATCCTCGAGCGGAAACGGAGGGTCCTCGCTCACGAGGTCGAGATTGGCCTGGTAGAAGGAGTCGAGCGTCCCGATGTCCTGCCAGTAGCCGGGGACGAGAAAGGCGGCCACGCGTCCGCGCTCCACGAGCGCAGGCAGGATGTCGCGCCCGAAGTCGTGCGCCGAGTTCCGCTCGTCGTCCTTCACCAGTTCTTGAAGCAGCGCGGCGACGCGGAACACGTACACGCCCATCGAGATCCTCCCCGAGGGCGGGTCTTTCGGCTTTTCGAGGAATCCGGTGATCCACCCCGAGGCGTCCGTGCGCACGACGCCGAACTGGGACGCCTGCTCGATCGGAATCTCCGTGATCGCGACGGTCGCATCGGCGCCGCGTTCCAGGTGCGCCTCGATCATCGGTCGATAGTCCATGCGATACACGTGATCGCCGGAGAGGACCAGGATGTGCTCCGCCTGACGATCCGCGACGCGATGCCAGTTCTGCCAGACCGCGTCCGCGGTGCCGCGGTACCAGTCGTTCTCGGCCCAGCCCTGGAAGGGCTGGAGGAGCTCGACCCCGCCGCGCTTGCGATCGAGATCCCACGCGCGGCCGATGCCGATGTGGTCGCGCAGCGAGAGCGGGCGGTACTGGGTCAGGATGCCGACGTCGAAGATGCCCGAGTTCACGCAGTTCGAGAGCGTGAAGTCGATGATGCGGTACTTGCCGCCGAACGGAACGGCCGGCTTGGCGCGCTTCTCCGAGAGGAGGCAGAGCCGGCTTCCGACGCCGCCCGCCAGGATCATCGCGTAGCCCACGCCCCCCGTCACCACGCTCATCGCGCCGCCCCCACCGGCCGCGGCCGCACCGTCGAGCCCGAGGGGACCTCGTCGCGTGCGTAGTCGCGCTCGCGCACTCCGATCTCGACGAGCGTGTTGCGTCCCACCTTGGCCCCGGCCGGCACCTCGGCCCCTTTCCCGATCACGCAGAGCCCGCCTCCGAGATCGTGCGGGTGCTCGCGATGGCGCACGGGCTCACCCACGCCGACTTCCGCTCCCTCGCCGATTCGCACCTGCTTGTCGATGATGGCGCGGTGGAGGCGCGCGCCGGGAAGGATGCGGGTGTCGTGCATCACGATCGAGTCCTCGACGACCGCCCCCGCCCCCACGTGGACGCCCGGGAAGAGGATGGAGCGGCGCACCGAGCCCTCGATGCGGGTGCCGTGCGCGATCATGCTCGATGCGACCTCCGCGCTCTTCCCGAGGAGCGACGGCGCGCGATCCTCGCTCGGCGTGTAGATGAGCCAGTCCGGATCGTTGAGATGGATCGGCGGGAGCGGACGCAGGAGATCCATGCTCGCGGCGTAGTAGGAATCGATCGTGGTCACGTCGTGCCAGTAACCGTCGAACGGCTCCGCGTGCACCGGGAGACCTTCCTCGATCATCGGCCGGATCACGTCCGCCACGAGATCGGGGCCGAGCGAGGGATCGGCGAGCCTGCCGAGGAGATCGCGTCCGCGGAAGAGATAGATCGAGGCCGCCACCTGGGTCCCGGGGCCCGCCTCGCGCCGCACCTCGACCGCGCGCACGCGGCCGGTGCCGTCCACTTCGACGATGCCGTAGCGCTCCGCCTCGTCATCGGGGCTCGTGGTCGTGACCACCGTGAGCGCCGAGCCGCGCGCCTCGTGCCGCGCGATCAGCGAGGCGTAGTCCATCTTGTAGATGAGGTCCCCCGAGACGACGAGGATATGGCGCGCCTGCGCGTCTCCGATCACGTTCCGGTTCTGGACGAGCGCGTCCGCGGTGCCCCGGTACCAGTTGGTCGCGCGCTGCCGCACGTAGGGAGGGAGGAGGCGGATGCCGCCGTCCCGGCGGTCGAGATCCCAGGCCCGGCCGATCCCGATGTGCTCCTGGAGCGAGAGCGGCGCGTACTGTGTGAGCACGCCGATGCGGTAGAGCCCGGAGTGGACGCAGTTCGAGAGGGTGAAGTCGATGACCCGGTACTTGCCCCCGAAGGGGAGCGCCGAGGCCGTGCGCATGCGGCCGAGCGCGTGAAGGCGCTCGCTCTTCCCCCCCGCGAGCACGAGGACGAGGATCGGCGGGACTGCGGTCAGGCGCGGACCTCCGGCGCGGAGCGCCTAGCTAGAACGCGTAGGAAGCGGAGATGCGGTGGCTCGAGTCCAGATCCTGATGGTCCAGATAGGCGTAGTCGAGCCCGAATTTCTTGAAGCGGAAGCCGGTCCC
Organism: Candidatus Eiseniibacteriota bacterium; assembly: GCA_035273905.1. Lineage (GTDB taxonomy): Bacteria > Eisenbacteria > RBG-16-71-46 > SZUA-252 > SZUA-252 > WS-9. The sequence goes on from DATEOQ010000336.1 coordinate 3,457, forward strand.
GGCCGCGAAGTTCTTCCCCTCGAAGCCGGTCCGCAGGGCAAGCTTTCGCTCGAGCCAGTACTCGAGCCCCGGGTGGAAGACGAACGTCACCGAGCCGAGGTTCGCCTGGCTGGAGAGCTGCTCGTCCGAGAAGCCCATGTCCACGTCGAACGCGGCCGTGAACACGTGCTTCCGATTGGAGAACGCCTTGGTCTTCGCGAGGCCGAGGCGGAGCGACGGAGCGATGAACTCGTCCGTGCCGGTGTTCCAGAGGATCCGCGTGGTCGTCGCGTCGCTCAGCTTCGCGCCCGCCGACCAGCCGCGCGGGCCGACGTAGAGCGCGCCGACGTCGAGCCCGAATCCGTTCGACCGAAGGCTGTCCCCCAGCCACTGGTGCACGAGCTTCACATTGCCGCCGAGCGAGAACCCGCGGCTCACCTCGCGCGCGTAGCTGAAGAGGAGCGCGACGTCGTTGTCGCTGTCGAACACGAAGCGGCTCTCGTCCACGACGAGCCGGTCCTCGGGATAGTCGAAACGGCCGTTTCCGTTCACGTCGATGATCTCGAGTCCGCGGGTGTCCGGGATCTGGTCCACGCCGAGCCGGATGAGCGAAAGGGCGAGCCCCTGCTTCGCCTTCCCCGGCGCGCCCAGCGGGGCCGAGTAGGAGAGGTAGTCGTACTGCACGATCGACCCGAACTGCTCCGCGTGCATGGCGCTGATCTCGTGCTTCTCCAGCGTGGCGAGTCCGGCCGGGTTCCAGAAGGCCGCGGTCCCATCGTCCGCCAGGCCGGCGAAGGCGCTCCCCATGCCGAGCGCCCGGGCCCCGACGCCGATGCGGAGGAATTCCCCGGCGTAGCGGGTTGCATGGGCGGGGGTGGCGAGCAGGAGGACCCCGGCCGACAGAGCCAGGAAGGCCGTAAGGCGGGTACGAAGGGTCGAGAGGGTCATGGCCGGATGATGGAGCCCCTGGCCTCTAAGTGCGGCATCTCCTCGGCAACTACCCTCGGGTCAAGCCGCCGGTTCCCCCCGGCGGCTCCCCTCACGGCGCGGCGCTCCGACGGGACCTCGCCGGCTCCGGCTCGCCGTTCGTGGTCGGGATGCGGCGGATGGTGCGCCAGAGGACGTACTGCTCGATCAGCTCCCGGTCTCCCTCGGCCAGGTCGGTGAAGTAGCAGGCCAGCTCGTAGCGGGTTTGCTGGCGGGGTCCGGTCCGCTCCTCGCACCGTACGATCACGCCCTGGACCTGGAGCATCCGTTCCCGCCTGAGCCTCCGCCCGAAGGCAGGCAGGATGAGGGTCAGCGCGACCTTGGTGAGCGGGGACAGGAACTGGCGGCTCCCGAACTGGATTCCGCTCGCGGAGAGATTGATGCTCTCGGTGGTGACGACCGAAGCTTCGTCTGTTCCCGCGACCTGCATCGCAAGCTTGGCGGAGATGCGCGGCGCTTGGCGCCGCTCGCGGGTCGGCTTCGTCATGGGTCTCTCCTTGTGGGCGTCGTTCCTCGGACCGCCTAGCGGCGGCCCTTCGGGCGACGATGGGCGGCGCGCTTCCCCTGCGCCCGCCGTTTCTGTCTCGGGCCGCCCCCCGCACGAGGGACGAGCCCCAATTCGACTTCCCGCCGCTCGAGGTCGGCGCGGCTGACCAGGACCGTGATCGCGTCGCCCAGTCCGAAGCGATGACGCGACCGCTTGGACCGGAACGAGAACCCGTGCTCCGCGAGGCTCAGCGACGGATCGCCGAGCGACCGCTTCGGCAGGAATCCCTCGATGTTCCACTCGGGAATCCTGACGAAGATCCCGCCCGGGGTGAGCCCCGCGATGATGCCCCGCGCTTCCTCGCCGAGGCGCTGGAGCGCGAACCGCACCGCCTTCCGCTTCTCGACGTCGCGCTCGGCGTCGTCGGCGGCGATCTCCGCCTCCGTCGCGCGCCCCGCGACCGACGCGTTGAGCCACTCCCCCGCGAACGTCCAGGGATCGCTCCCTGCGCGCTCGTGTCCTTCGAGCAGGAACCGCTTCACGATCCGGTGATTCGCGAGGTCCGGATACCGGCGAATGGGCGAGGTGAAGTGCGCGTATCCCGCCATTCCCAGTCCGAAATGCCCGACGTCGACCAGATCGTAGCGAGCTTTTTCCAGGGCACGCAGCAGGTACAGGTTGAGGAGCCGATCCTTGGGTGCGCGGCCGTGGCTGATCCAGTGCCGAAGCTGCCGCGCATCCGTGACGATCTGCGCCGGTCCCTGTTTGCCTAGATAGCGTGCCGCCTCGAAGAAGGATCGCAGCTTATCATACCGGGGTCGCTCGTGAACCCGGTAAAGAAACGGGAGCTCGCGCTCGTGCGCGCGGCGTCCCACGATCTGGTTCGCGAGCAGCATGAATTCCTCGATCAGACCGTGCGTGGGGAGCCGCGTCGTCTCGTCGAAGCGCACCGGATCCCCGTTCGCGTCGAGCTCCGGCTTGATCTCCGGAAGATCGAACTCGAGCCCTCCTGCCTCGAAGCGCCGCTCGCGGAGCGCGTTCGCGAGCCGGTCGAGCGTGCGAAGCGCGACCGCGGTATCGCCCGATTCCTCGCGCAGGATCCGGTGCGCCTCAGGATAGCTGAGCGAGGCCGCGCTCCGGATCACCCCCTCGACGATGCGGGCGCCGACCAGCGCTCCGTTCTCCGCGATGTCCGCGAGCACCGACACGGTGAGCCGGTCGTCCCCCTCGGTCAGGCTGCACAGCGTGGAAGAGAGCGCTTCCGGCAGCATCGGGTAGGTCGTGTCCGCGAGATAGACGCTCGTCCCCCGCTCGCGCGCTTCCCTGTCGAGCGCGGTGCCCGGCCGGACGTAGTGCGTCACGTCGGCGATGTGGATGCCCACGGTGGTCACGCCCCCGCTCACGCCCTCGATCGAGAGCGCGTCGTCATGGTCCTTCGCATCGGCTGGATCGATGGTGAGCACGCGGCTCGCACGGAAATCGGTGCGCCCGCGGACGGCGTGCACCACCGAGTCCTCGCGAAACGCGGCCGCCTCGCGCTCGGCTTCGGGATCGAACTCGGTGCGAATCCCCTCCTCGAGCGCGACGATCCAGCTGTCCTCGCGCGGATCGTCGTCCGCGAACACGGCCTCGACCGTGCCGACGAGCGGCTCGGGGGGCGTGGGCTGAAGCCGGACGAGGACGCGGGTGCGCGGAGGGATGCGCGCGCGACCGTGGAGCGTGAGCAGGATCTCGCGGGGGTACTCGGGCCGCTCCGGGAGGAGGAGCGCATTCCGCCCGCGCCCCTCGAAGCGTCCCAGGATGCCGTACTTCGTGCGCTCGAGGATCTCGAGCACCTCGTGGGCGTCCCCCTGCGGTCCCGAGTCGAGATAGCCGACCCGGACGCGGTCGCCATGGAACGCGCCCCCCATGGCGAAGGGCGGGATGAAGAGATCCTCCCCGCCGTCCTCGAGACGGACGAACCCGTAGCCGAAGCGCGTGCGCTCCAGCCGTCCGACCTGCGTGCGAGCGGTCATGAGTTCCGGTGTGGCGTCATGCTGGGGAGAGCCGGCCCGTAAAAGAGGGCCGGCCCGAACGAACCCCAGAGGGGATCGTCGGGCCGGAGACCGGTCCGGGAGCGGCGCAGGAGAGCCGCGCGCAGCGCTCGATCAGCGGAGCTTCTTCTTGTGCCGATCGCGCCGGAGCCGCTTCTTCCGCTTGTGAGTGGCGATCTTCTTCCGCTTCCTCTTCTTTCCGCTTCCCATCGGTCTCCTTCGGCCGCCCGCAGGTCAACCGCCGCGAACCGCGCCCTTCAGCTCGTTCGACGCCTTGAAGACCGGCACCAGCTTCGCCGGCACCATCACCTCGGCGCCCGATCTCGGGTTCCGGGCCTTGCGGGCTTTGCGCTCCCGCACCTTGAAGGTCCCGAAGCCACGGATCTCGATGTGCTTCCCTTCGCTCAACGCTCGCGAGATCGCGTTCAACAGCTGATCGACGATCGTGGCCGTCTCGCTCTTACTGATCTTGGTCGAGGACGAGATCTCGTCCACGAGATCGGCTTTCGTCATATTCCTTCCTCCATCGGCTCGGGCCGCGTAACCGCCGAAGCCGGGCCAGAATCTAGCATTGGGCCCCGAGGCCGTCAATCAACGCAGGCGATACTCCAGACGGGGTCCCTTCGAAGAGAACCCGGCGGCTTCGCCGACCTGGTTCATCTTCTCATCGAGTAAGTCCAGCAGACCGACCTTGTGACGCTCCTTGCGGACGATCGTGGGTTCTCCCCGGATCCCTCCCAGCTTGGCCGCCATATCGATCGCGTCGTCGAGATCGCCGAGACGGTCGACGAACCCGTACTCGAGCGCCTGGTCTCCCGAGAAGACCCGGCCGTCGGCGTAGGGCAGGATGTCCTCCCGCTCCATGCCGCGCCCATCGACGATCGCATCCACGAACTGGTCGTACACGTTGCTCAGCACGTTTTGGAGGAGCTCCCGCTCTTCGGGTGTCATCGGGCGCCACATGCTCCCGACATCCTTGTACTTCCCTGTCTTGATCACCTCGAAGTGAAGGCCCACCTTGCGGAACAGCTCCTCGGTGTTCGGGAAGCTCATGATCACGCCGATCGATCCCGTGAGCGTCCCCGGATTCGAGACGATGGAATCGGCCGCGCACGCGACATAGTACGCGCCCGAAGCCGCCACGCCCGCGAAGGACGCGACCACGGGTTTCTTGTCGTCGTGAAGCTTCCGGAGCGCCTCGTAGATCTCCTGAGACGCCGCGACACCGCCCCCCGGACTGTCGAGGCGGACCACGACCGCCTTCACGCTGGCGTCCCGGTCGAGCCGCTCGATCTGGTCCACGATGTCATCGGAATCGTCGATCTCGCCGAGAATTTCCACGAGCCCGACGCGTCCGCCCAATCCACCCCACGTGGGGCGGTCTCCACTCAGCGCCATGTTGACGACCAGGAACGCGATCGCGACGGTCGCCACGGTGCCGACCAAGAGGAGCGCACAGCCTAAAAGCCAGCGATTCCGAGCCAAACGTCCTCCCGATCCCTGGTTCAGCACTGAGGATAGACGGAATGAACGTAGCAGACCGGAGGCGGGCTGTGAAAGGAGGAAGGCGCCGCGGTCTCGCCGCGGCGCCTTGGGTGGACCCGGGG
>DATEOQ010000337.1:0-3589 GCA_035273905.1 Candidatus Eiseniibacteriota bacterium
ACGGCTTCACGTGGGTGAACATGCTCAACACGCGCTCGAGCCACCCCGAGTGGCACCTCGAGGAGTTCCGCGTTCGGGACTACATTTTGCCCGGCAGCTCGGTGCGCGTCCGGTTCGTCGCGCAGGACCTGGGGGTGGGCACCATCGTGGAAGCTGCGGTGGACGACTTCGAGCTCTTCGACGCGGCGCTCCATCCGACCGGCGTCGTCGATGGGCCGCCCGCCACGCCGGCGGCGGTGCTCGGCGTGCCGCATCCGAACCCCGCCTCGCGCTCCTCCGCGCTCTCGCTCGCGTTGCGGGACGCGGGACCCGTCGAGGTCGCCGTCTACGACGTGCAGGGGCGGCGGGTCGCGACCCTGTTCCACGGCCAGGCGCCAGCCGGAACACTCGAGCTCATGTGGAAGGGGGAGGACGCGAAGGGACGCCCGGTGGCGAGCGGGGTCTACTGGCTCCGCGCCGCGGCTGCGGGTGAGACCTTCACGCGGCGGATCGTGCGCGCGCGCTAGCGCGGCACGGGGGAGTGCGGCGGGCTAGAACAGGCTGAACTTGAAGTACTTCTTCGGATCCTTCTCGATCGCCGCCATCAACCGCTTCATGGAGCCCATCAGCGCCTTCGTATCCTGGTAGAGGGTGGTGTCGGCCATCATCTGGCCGAACGTGCCCTTGCCCGATTGCACGGTGGCGAGCACGGAATCCAGCCGCGCGGTGCTCGACGAGAGCTGGTCGTAGAGGGTGCCGCTGCGCAGGAGCTGCGCGGCGGTGCCGTTCCCGTGCTGGAGCTGCCAGGTGAGGCTGTCGAGCGATCCCGTGAGGTTGACGAGCCGGTCCGTCACCCGCGCCTGGTTCGCGTTGATCTTCTCGGTGAGCGTCGTCGCCTCTTTCGTGAGCGACACCATCTGCTCGTAGAGCCGCTGGTCGCGATTGAGCCGGCCCAGCGTGCCCTCTCCCGCGGCGAACGAGCGTCCCGCCTCGTTCAGGCTCCCCACGAGCATCTGGAGCGTGTCGGCCATCATGTTCGCCTTGTTCATGATCATCGCCGGATCCGCGAGCACGTCGGTCCGGATCTCGGCGTCCGACTTGATGGGCGGCGCGGACGGGTTCGGGTCGATCAGCTCCACGTAGAGCTCCGCCAGGAAGCCGACCGTCGTGATGCTCGCCTGCGCTCCCTCGTGGAGCCTCGCGCGGGTCCCCGTCTTCACGCCCAGCTTCACCTCGACGGCGTTGGTGGCGGGCTGGAGCGAGATGTCCCGGACCACGCCCACCGGCACGCCGTTCAGTCGTACGATGGCCCCCTCCTCGAGGCCGCCGATCCGGTCGAATCCGATCGCGATCGTCTCCTCCTTGCCGAGCTTGAACGCGCCCGACTGGAAGGTGGCCCACAGGACGAGGATCACCGCGATCACGACGAAGATGCCGATTCGAAGCTTCATGAAAGGAACGTGCCCGGTTCGCTTCACGTCGTTCCTCCACGGAGGGGTGGCGCCTGCCGGGGCGCGTCTTGAAGCCGCTTCGCTGCCGCCGCGACCGCGGTGCGGAAGGGCGCCAGGAATTGTTGGATGAAGGAGTCGCCCGAGCGGTCGAGGTTGGAGGTGGGTCCGTCGAAGACCACGCGCCCCTCGTTCAGCACCGTGATCGTGTTCCCGACCTTGTACGCGTCGGCGATGTCGTGCGTGACCAGGATCGAGGTCTTTCCGAGGGTGTCCCTTAGCTGGACGATGAGATCGGTGATGCGCTCCGCGCTCTGGGGATCGAGCCCCGTGGTCGGCTCGTCGTAGAGGAGGATCTTCGGGTCCTCCGCGGCGAGGGCGCGGGCGATCGCGACGCGGCGCTGCATCCCGCCCGACATCTCGTCCGGCATCCGGTCGATCAGCTCGTCGTCGAGTCCCACCCGGCGGAGCGTCTCGCGCACCCGCGTCTCCACGCTGTCCTCGTCGTCGTTCTGCTCGAGGAGCGCGTAGCCTACGTTCTCGCCCACCGTCATCGAATCGAAGAGCGCTCCCTGCTGGAAGACCATGCCGATGCCCTGGCGGAGCTGCCTTAGCCGCTCCTCCTTGACCTGCGTGATGTCCTCGCTGTCGATGAAGATCTGGCCCCGATCCGGCCGTACGAGTCCGAGAAGGAGCCGGAGCGTCGTGCTCTTGCCGGACCCCGACGGGCCCAGGATCACCCGCGTCTCGCCCGCATTCACGAGGAGCGAGAGGTCCCGCAAGATTGGGCGGCCCTGGATGGAGTAGTCCACGTTCCGGAATTCGATCATTCGGTCACCAGTGCAGGAGCCGGAAGATGAGCCGGGTCAGGACCCCGTCCAGGACGAGGATCCCCACCGACGAGATGACCACGGACTCCGTCGTGGACACCCCCACCCCCTTCGCGCCGCCTTCGGACGTGAATCCCTTCCAGCATGCGACCGACACGATCATGATCGCGAACAGGAACGGCTTGATCATGCCGACGAGTATGTTGCGCGGCGTGAGATAGTGGAGCACCCCCGCCCAGTACGACTCCCAGGTTACATGGTACTGCATTCCGACGAGCCCGCCTCCCGTCACCGCGAGCGCGTCGCCGATGATGACGAGACAGGGGAGCGCGATGACGAGCGCCACCATGCGGGGCACGACCAGCCGCTTCATGGGATCCGTGCCGAACGCGATCAGGGCGTCGATCTGGTCGCTGGAGCGCATGGCTCCGATCTCGGCGGTGATCCCGGCGGACATTCGCGACGCGACCACCATTCCGACCAGCACCGGTCCGAGCGCGCGCACGACCGAGATCACCATGAAGTGGCCGAGCTGGCTCTTCGCCCCCGACTGCGCCAGCTCCCGCGCGAGCTGGAGCGCGAGCGCCTGTCCGGCCACCGTCCCCGAGACGACCACGATCAGGAGCGACCCGATGCCGGCGAAATAGAGCTGGTGCACCATCTCCCGTCCGTAGAACGGAGGTATGAAGGCGCTCCTCAGCAAGGCCCACGTGAAGAGGCTGAAGTCCTGGACGACGATGAGCACCCTTCGAAGGCGCTCGATCAGAGCTTGGATCATGCGAGGGCGGCCGGGCGGTCCGGCTTGACCTCAGGTGTCCTTGGGCGGACGCGTTCCGAACACCACGTCCCAGATGGGCGAGCTGATTCCGTAGCGGTCGTCGGGGGTCTTGTAGTGGTGCAGCAGGTGGTAGCGCTTGAGGAACTTCAGGAATCCTCGCTTCATGGCGAGGTGGTGCGTCGCGTAGTGGACCATGTCGTAGGTGAGATAGCCCGTGATGAATCCCGCGAAGAGCGGCGCCACCCATTGCGGCGACCGGAAGAGCACGCCGACCACGAGGACGAAGAGGCCGTAGTGGAGGAGCGCGAGCGGGATGCTGAGGACCGGCGGCATCACGAGCCGCGTCTTGCACTGCGGCTGCTCGTGGTGCACCCCATGGATCAGATACCAGACGCGCTTGAGCCACTCGGATTCGGGCTCGAAATGGAACACGTAGCGGTGCAGCAGGTACTCGGCGAGGCTCCACAGAAACAGGCCCGCGAGCAGCAGCCCGAGGATGGCCGCCCACGCCACGCCGTGGTCGTACGCGCGCCACACGAAGTAGCCGAGCACCG
>DATEOQ010000338.1:0-3090 GCA_035273905.1 Candidatus Eiseniibacteriota bacterium
TGGTGCTCACGCCCGCCTGGCGCAGATCCACCTCGCCGGGAGAGGCAATGGGATCGCGAGGGTCTTGAGGTTCCGGATCCGGGGTGCTCAGCCTCTTCGCCGCGACATGGTCGTCGACCCGCTTCCGATACGCCGCGACGAAATCGTCGCCGATCGCGAGCGATTCCTCGAGCCCTCCTCCGATGCGAAGCCTCCATCCGTCCACGCCCTCGACGCGTCCGAGGAGCGCGGCGCCGCGGCGCGCGAGCCAGCGTGGATTGCAGTCGTGGCCACCGCCGTTGCCCGACACCGGCACGTTGCAGAGCAGGCGCGCCGCGGGCGAAGGAAGCGTATCCACCGTCTGGTCCGCGAGTCCCGTCTCGAGCATCCAGTGCATCACGTCGCGGCCGCGATACCGTCGCGGGAGCCACGGGCAGCGCCCGGCCGCGAGATAAACCTTTCGCCCCGCATCGATCAGCTCCTCGGCGATCTGGCATCCCGACTGGCCGCCCCCCACCATCACCACCGCGCCATCGGGAAGTTGGCTCGGACGTCGGTACTGGCTCGTATGGATCTGCATGACCCCGGACGGAACCGCGGCCATGAGCGGCGTGGGCGTTGGGCGCTGATACGCGCCCGCGGCCACGACGACGTTCTCCGCGGTGAGCGTCCCCGCGTTCGTCTCGACCGTGAAGCCCGAGCCGTCGGGCCGCACGGCCTGGACCTCGACCCCTTCGCGCACCGGAGCGCGATAGCTCCGCGCGTAGTCTTCGAGGTACGCGATCACTTCGGGGAGTGCACCGAACGCGTCCGGCTTGGGTCCGGTGTAGTGGAACCCAGGCAGCCTGTGACACCAGTTCGGCGTGTTGAGGTAGAAGCCGTCCCAGCGCTCGGAGCGCCAGGTCTCACCGATCCGGCCGCGCTCGAGCACGATGTGCTCGCGGCCCCGAGCGTTGAGGAAGTAGCTCGTCGAGAGTCCGGCCTGGCCCGCACCGATGACGATCGTCTCAGAGGTCCTTGGCATGCTCGGCAATCTCCATCCCGAAAAAGTCCTCGACGTCACCCGTCAGGCGGAAGCCATGGCGCGCATAGAATCGCTGCGCGCGGGCCAAAGGCTGTGTCGTATGCAGATTCACGCGGCGGAATCCGACGCGCCTCAGCTCGTCTTCGGCCGCTTTGATCAGAGCATCGGCAATGCCAAGACCTTGCCAGCCCGGGTCCACCGCCATGCCGCGTAGATGTCCCAGCCCGCGGCCCACATCCTGGCACGCGATCGTTCCCACGATGGCTCCGTCCAGCGCGCTCGCGACGAACAGCGTCATGTCCCGGAGCCGCCCTTCGATCCCCGCGGGCGAGGGCACCGTGTCGCCAAACGCCCCTTCGGTGTACTGGGATCGATAAGGATCGAATGCGGCTGTGAGGCACCGGTGAATCGCCGGCGCGTCCGCTTGTTCCGCGCGCCGGATCTCGAAGTTGGGCATCGCATTTGCACCGACGGAAGCCATGAGCGGGTCAGCCTACCATTTCGCGCTCGAGGACGCGGAGGGTGACCGCTCGGCCGGCTCAGGACTTTCGTGGAGGAGTGAGCGGGAGCTTCGTGCGCCCGACCCAAGGCGGGGCGTCCGAGCGCGTCGCCTGGCGAATGAGAAGGTTGAGCTGCGCGGTGTGATGTTGGACGTGGCGCATCTGGTAGAGCTGGAACTCGAGCTCGTTCAGCTCCTTGCGAAACGGTGAATGCGAGACGGCCTCTTCGTCGGTCATGCCCGCGATCTTCGAGCGCACCTTCTGGCGGCCGTGCTCGAGGAAGCGCCGCATCTCCTCCTTGGAGTACACGCGATCCGGGAACACGCCGGCCGGATCCAGCTCGCTGAGCGTGAACGGCGGCGGAGGGGCGTAGCCTTCGGGGCTCTCCGACTCGTAGTAATCGAGGAAGAACAGCGTGTGGTACACGAGGTACCAGAATTCCTGAAAGCCTGGGCGGTCGCCCCAGAGCTCCTCGGGGCACGCGTCGATCGCGGCCTCCATCGAGTCGATGGCGGCGCCGAACTGCCCCCACACCACGTCCTTCCAGTCGAGTCGCGCGGTCACTTCCAGATCCCGAGCATCCGCCTGAGGGCGATCAGCTGACCCACGTGGTACGCGTTGTGATCGGCGACGAGGAGCGCTTCGCGGAGATAGGTTTGCCCGGAGCCGTGCGGGATCCGCGCGAAGAGGTCTCGCTTCGGATCCTGGACCAGCGCCACCAGGTCGCTACGGTCCTTGCGGAAGGCGGCGATGCTCTCGTCCCACGCGTTCTCGTACGGTGGTGCGACGCCCTCCGGCCAGTAATCGTCGGGGAAGGTGCCTTCCTCGTACTCGGAGTTGCGACAGAAATCGAGGATGTCTTGCTGGGCGAGCCGGAGGTGCTCGAGGAGCTGCCAGGCGGAGTGCGGGAATCCGTCGGGAACGACTCCGCGCGACGCCGGCGAGATGCCGTCGACGGCGGTGTCGAGGCCGCTGTGCGCGTCTTCCCAGAGGATGAGCTTCGCGACGTGATCGCGAAGCGCGGCGTCATGCTCCATACCTCACTCTAGCCTCGCCTGGAACGCCGGGTCAACGAGCCTGGAGCGCCTGGAAACGAGCGCTCCCCCTCGCGGACGAACGGCGCTATCATCCGGCCGCGCCCTCGCCCACCCCGCCTTGCCGGAGGTCCATTCCCATGCCTCGCCTCGCCCCGTTCGCTATCCTTCTCGCCATGTCCGTACTCGTCCTCACCACCGAATCGGGTCTCGCCGGACCGTCCGAAGATCTCGCCAAGCTCTGCGACAAGTACTGGCAGGGCTATCTGGAGGCGAACCCGACCGCCGCCACCGGTCTCGGAGACAAACGATACGACGATCGGCTCGACGACATCAGCCCCACGGGCATCGCGAAGGAGCGGAAGCGGCTCGAGGGGGTCGCGACGGCCGCGCGCGCGATCAAGCCGGAGAAGCTGTCCCAGGCGGATCGCCTGACGCGGGCGGCGCTGATCGAGGAGGTGGAGGACCAGCTCGCGTGGTATGGCTGCGGATTCGAGCAGTGGGTGGTCGATCCTCTCGGCGGACCGCAGGTCCAGCTGATGAACCTCCCCGA
>DATEOQ010000339.1:0-4986 GCA_035273905.1 Candidatus Eiseniibacteriota bacterium
CGAGGTGCCGTACCTCCTCGCGATGGGGTCCGCGCTCCGCGACTCGGGCGCCGCGCTCTGGTGGGCCGGTTCCGTCGCGCATCTCGCGGCCGCGGCGGGGGAGTCGCGCCGTCTCGGGCCGCTCGACGCGGTCCTGCTCCATGCGCCGAGCCGCGGGCTCTCGCTCCGCGCAAGGAAGCGCGCGAGCGATCTCTTGCTCTCGTTCCTCATCGCCCCCTGGCGCTGGGGCCGCATTCGCTCCTACCTCGCGGAGCGCGGGGACGGCCTCGCTGCCGGCGAGGCGTGGCGCCAGGTGGTGACCGGCGCCCGGAGCTGGGTGGGACGGAGCCCGTACGAAGCGGATCGCTGGACCGGCGTGCCGCCCTGGGCGCGGCTCGCCCTCGAATCGCTCCGCCCCGGCGTGGTGTCGCCCGCCAACGGCGCGGGCTCGGACCGGCGCGCGCGTCTCGAGTCGGAGCTCGCCTACCTCACGCGCTTCTCGATCGCGGAGGATTTGCGCGTGTTCCTCCGCGCCACGGAGCGCAAGCGATGAGCGCGCGCGCGCGCCGAGCGTCGGCGTTCCTTGCCTGCCTGCTTCTCGCCTCGCCCGCGGTCTCGCGCGCCGCCACGGCCGTGTTCATCACGAACCATGTCCACTCCGACCAGGTCGGCGATCTGACCGTGTGGCAGGGACAGGTCGTTGCGGCCACGCTCGGCGGACTCGTGTTCGTGAATTCGCACGAGCGCACGAAGCTCCTGGCTTCCCCCGGAGGGCTCCCGTCGAACCAGGTACTCGCGGTCGCGGTCGGACCTAGCGGGATCCTCTGGGCGGGCACTGCCGACAAGGGCGTGGCGCGGCTCGTCCCCGGGGGCGGATTCAAGCGCACGCTCACGTCGTTCGACGGACTTCCCTCCGATCACGTGCAGTCGCTCTACGTGCACGGCGACAGCGTGTGGGTGGGAACGAGCGGCGGCGTGGCGCTCTTCACCGAGAACGCGGGCGGGCAGGCGACGCTCCGACGTAGCGACTCGCAGGCGAGCACCGGGGGCGGCCTCGTGTCGGACGACGTGCTAGCGTTCCAGCAGGTGGCGGACACGCTTTGGGTTGGCACCAGCGCAGGGCTCTCCACGTTCGCGAATGGAGTCTGGCTGAACCGCGCGTCGACGCTCAACGTCGCGGTGCGTGATCTCATCGTTCACCAAGACACACTGTGGGCTGCGACAGCTTTGGGGCCGCGACGCTACGCGGCGGGCGTATTCAGCGTCGTGGCGGCCGGCCACGTCGGAGGTAGCCTCGCGTTCGGCAAGTACGGGGCCGGGCTCGTCTCGGGAAGCTCCGTGGAGGGAGCCTATTTCTACACAGGTTTCGGATGGACGCAGTACGGCACGGTTCCGTCCGGATTGCGACTCTCCTCGTTCGCAACGGCGACGAATGGAGATCTCTGGGCGGGTTCGGACCGGGGGGTGGCCCTCGGCGGGGCAGGCTACGCCTGGGCCCTCTACCACACCGACGGCCCCGCGGTGAACGGCGTGGAGCGCGCGCTCGTGGACTCGCGCGGCGCGTGGTTCGCGACGGGCAACAACGTGCCCCCCGGCGGCAATCTCGGGAACGTTCTCCATTACGACGGCACGAGCTGGTCGCTTCTCGCCCCGTCGACCACGGGCAACGCGCTCCAGTCCAGCAGCGTCTTCGGACTCGCGGAAGACCCAGAGGGGGCGATCTGGATGGGGCACTGCTGCAGCGCCTCCGATCCGCTGCCGCGCACGGACCGCTATCAGCCCGACACCGACGCGTGGACCGCGCTCGGCACGACCAACATCTTCGTCCTCACGCGCGGCCCGGATGCGCTCATGTACGCCGGGAGCGCGGAGCTGGGGAACGGAGTCTACGTCTACGATCCCACCGTGCCCGCGGTCGTCGACTCGCTGACCCCGCTCAACACCCAGGGCTCGGCCGTGGGAGCCGGACTCGCGAGCAACAACCTGCGCGGGATCTCGTTCGACACGTCGGGGCGCGGGTGGATCGCGCACGCGGCGGTCGGCCTCGACATCTGGGACGGGCGCGGCACGCTCACGGATCATTCGGACGACGTCTGGCAGCATCTCGCCACCGGATTTCCCTCCGTGCAGACGACCGCGGTGGAGACCGACGGCGCGTCCTCCGGCTGGGTGGGAACCGTGGCGGGCGTGGTCCGGATCGTGAACGACGTCATCGTTCCGGGGACGACCGCTGCCATCAACGCGGCGCTTCCGTCTCCGGCCGTTCGCGACCTCGAGCTCGACTCCGAGGGAAACCTCTGGGTTGCGACGACGGCGGGACTCGCCCGCGTGGCCGAGGGCTCGACCTTCGTGGAGCACTGGGGCACCGCGGAAGGGCTCGCCGGGGACGACGTGCGCGCGCTCGCGTGGGACGCGGCCCACCGCACGCTCTGGGTGGGCACGACGTCGGGCATCTCGGAGGTGGTGGTGCCCCAGGCGGGCGCGACGACGTTCACGCCGCAGAGCTACGTCTATCCCAGCCCCGTCGGTCCCGAGACCACGGCGCTCCGGATCGGCGGGATCACGGGGGAAGTGACCGGCGAGATACGGGACGTGACTGGAGCCATCATCCAGCGGTTCCGCTGCGATCCCGCGCACGACGTGGTGTGGAATCTCCTCCTCGCCGACGGTACGCGCGCCCGGTCGGGCGTCTTCGTGGTGGTGCTTCGGGATCGCGAGGAGCACCGGATGCTGCGCGTGGCGGTGGTGCGATGAAGGTGGACGCGCTCCCGGCCGAGATCATGACGCCCGATCCCGCCGCCTGGGACGATCTCGTTCTCGCGTCGCCGGGCGGCAGCGTGTTCCACACCGCGGCGTGGGCCCGGCTCTGGACCGGCCTCGCGTCCTCGATGAGGTGGGAGGCGGCAGTCCTCGAAGAGGGGGGGCGGTACGTGGCTGCGCTCGGCTGGATCGTCCGCCGCCACGGCTGGTTCGAATCGCTCGACGCGATGCCGTACGCCACGTATGGAGGCCCGATCGTGCGCGAAGGGCACCCGGATCCCGGCCAGGCGCGCCACGCGCTCCTCGAGACCTTCCTCGCGCGCGCGTCGCGCCGGCGCGTGCTGCGCGCGCAGCTCACGTGGTACGGCGGCCGGCCCGAGGATTTCCCGGAGGGCTCGTGCCCCGAGGAAGCGGCCACGCACGTGCTCTCGCTGGAGAGCGATTACGAGCGGGTCGCCGATCGCTTCTCTCCGTCCACGCGGAGGCTCGTGCGTCAGTCCGACGAGAGCGGCCTCTCGATCCGCGCGGCCGAGTCCGCGGAGGACGTCGCGACATTCATCGGGATCGCCGAGGAGACGGTGATCCGGCGCGGTGGAAAACCGAAGCCGCGGACCCTCTACGAGCGGATCCAAGGCGACCTGGTTGCGGCGGGCCTCGCGCGCTACCACCTGGTCGAGCACGAGGGCAAGGCGGTCGCGGGGAGCCTCCATCTGTTCCACCAAGGCGTGGCGACGAGCTGGCTGCCGGTGTCGCTCGAGTCGTCGTGGCCGCTGCGGCCGAACAACTTTCTCGTGGCGAGCCTCCTCGAGACGCTCTGCCAGGCGGGATACGCGGAGTACAACTTCGGCGCCTCGCCTTCCGACGCCGCGGGCCTGATCCGCTTCAAGGAGGGATGGGGCGCGCGGCCGCGTCCGGTCTGGACGCTGACCCGGCGGAGCGCGCTCCACCGGCGGCTCCGTCCGTAGTGCGCATCCTCCTCCTCGCGCACGCGCCGTCCACCCATACCGCGCTCTGGGCTCGCGCGCTCGCGGCGCGGGGACACGCGATCCGTCTCTTGTCGGCGGAACCGGGGGCGCCCGGTCCGGTGCCTACGCGCGTGGTGGGAGCGGGCGTGCCGCTCCAGGCGCTTCGTTACGCGAGCGCGCGCGGCGCGGTGCGCGAGGAGATCCAGCGCTTCAAGCCCGACGTCACCGTGGCCCACTTCCTTCCCAACTACGGCTTCCTCGCCGCCCTCGCCGGCGCGCGCCCCTGGATGCTGGTCTGCTGGGGGTCCGACCTCCTCGTGAACGCCTGGAAGACGCCGCTCCATCGCGCGCGCGCGCGATGGACGCTCCGGAAGGCGGATCGAATCCACGTGGACGCGGCCAACCTCGCGCGCGCGGCGGAGGAGCTGGGCGCGCCGCGCGATCGAATCTGGACCCGCGCGTGGGGCGTCGACGTTCCGTCGCTCGCTCCGTCCGAGACGTGGAGCGCGCGGCGCGAGCGGAGCCCTGCGCTCCGGATCCTCTGGACGCGACAGCTCCAGGATCTCTACGACCCCGAGACGTTCGTCCGCGCGCTCGGCGCGCTCCGACGGCGCGGCGTGCCGTTCGAGGCGACCATCGCCGGGTCGGGGCCGCTTCGCATGGGGCTCGAGCGGCTGGCCAAGCGGGAGAAGGTCGCCGACCGCATCACCTGGACCGGCTGGGTGGATCGCCCCCGGATCACCGCGCTCTATCGAAGCCATCATGCCTACGTGTCGCTCTCGCGCTCCGATTCCACGTCGCAGTCGCTCCTCGAGGGGATGGCGGCGGGGCTCGTGCCGGTCGTCACCGACATCGACGGGAATCTCGAGTGGGTGCGACACCGGCGCGAGGGGCTGCTCGTCCCCACGGGCGATGAGGAAGCGGTCGCCGCCGCGCTGGCCGAGGTGGCGAAGGACGCCGCGTCCGCGGAGGCGATGTCGGAGCGCTCGGCCGCGGTCGCGCGCGAACGGGGGAATCTCGCCGACACGGTGGACCTGATCGAGCGGCAGCTCCTCGAGCTGGCCGGAGCGCCGGCCGCGAGGGCGGTCTCGTGAAGCGGCTCCTCGCGATCGCCTACTTCTTTCCACCGCTCGGCGGCGGAGGCTGTCAGCGGACGCTCAAGCTCGCGCGCTACCTCGAGCCCGAGGGCTGGGCGTCGACCGTGGTCACCACGCGGGACACCGACTACTGGATCCTCGACCCGTCGCTCGAAGCCGAGATCCCGAGAACGGCCGAGGTGATC
>DATEOQ010000340.1:0-6547 GCA_035273905.1 Candidatus Eiseniibacteriota bacterium
AAGGCGAGCACCTGCCCGGTCGATGCATCGACAGCGGCCGCGCGGCTGCGAGCGACGCCCCCGACGCTTCCGAACGCGCCGCCCAGGTAGGCGGTCGTGCCGGTGACGTAGACGACGTCCACCTGCCCGTTGGCGTTGGGGTTCCAGTCTCGAGGAAGGCCCGACGTGGCGTCGATCGCCGCCACATTGCCCCGCTTCACCGAGTTCACCGTGTCGAAGTCGCCTCCGATGACGATCCCGGTCGGGCCGGCCGCAAGGGCGCGCACCGTGGCTCCCGCGCTCGGATCCCAAGAGCTCACCGAGATCGGATCCGCCGGGTAGAGCACGGCCGAGAAGACGTTGTATCGAACGTTGTTGTCGATGTTCGAGAACGCTCCGCCGACAAAGACCTGACCCGCCGCGATGGTGAGGGCGTTGATCGGGCCGTCCTTGCCGAAAAACGCGATCGGCTTCCAGGTCAAGACCGCATAGGTGATCGGATCGAGCGCCGCGAGTCCTTTCCGGAGAGCTCCGCCGATGTTGGTGTAATCACCGGCCACGTACACGGCGCCCGTTCCTGGATCGACGGCCATGGCCGTGACCGGGCCGTCGGGCACGACGTTGCTCAGCAGATTGCCCGTCGAGGCGTCGTAGACACGAAGAATCGCGACGCCCGACACGCCAGCGAAGAGCTTTCCGGAGCCGAGCGCCAGCGCGCTCGCCGGACTGACGCTGCTGCCCAGGAACCAGTTGTTGGGCGTTCCCGTCACGGCGTCGACGGCGGCGATCCCGTTACGGCCGAGCGCGCTCACCTGGTTGAAGCTTCCCCCGAGGAAGATGAGGGAGCCCTGCGGAATGATGTACTTCACCTGGCCGTTGGCATTGGGATTCCAGCCGGTGGCCAAGCCGTCCGACGCGTTCAGGGCCGCCACGTGGTTCCGGCCCTGACCACCGACGCTCGTGAACTGGCCGCCCACGTAGACCAGGCTCCCGCTCACGGTGATCACGTCCACTTCCCCATTGGGAGCGGGATTCCAGGAGGTGACGTGGCCGTTCCCATCGATCTCAGCGAGGTTGGCCCGCAACTGCCCCTGGACCGAGGTGAAGACGCCCCCCAGGTAGTAACCCCCGCTTCCATCAGGAGCTACCGCGTAGACGCTGCCCACGACGCGGGAGTACGGAGCGGACACAGCCCCCGTGTTCGGATCCAGCGTGGCGGCCGATCCCGTGGCCGGTCCCACCTCCGTGAACGCCCCGGCGATGTAGATGGTGTTGGAATTGGAGACGTACTGCATGTTGAGAACCCGGCCGTTGGTCACCCACATGCTGGTACGAAGGCCAGCCCGGGCGTTTGAGGCGCCCCATGAGGCGAAGAGCAAAAGCGTGAGGCACATCGCGAGATGCGGCACCAGCTGGCGCCGCACGATCGAAACCCTGACCCTGAACATCGTCTTCCTCCGCGTTGGACGGGGCTGCCGGAAGTGATCCGGAATCAACCTGAGTTACGTCCAGGCGGGAGGAAGCGAACGTTTTAGCCTCGTCGGTACACGTCCGTGTTCAGGTACTTGAGTCCGGAGTCCACCATCAGCGTGACCACCGTCGCGCTGGGCCCGAGCTCCAGGCCGACGCGGATCGCGGCGATCACGTTCGCGCCCGACGACGTCCCCGGAACGAGCCCCTCCTCGCGCGCGAGACGCCTCGCCATTTCCTTGGCCTCTGCGGTCGGCACCGCCTCGATGCCATCGATGAGCGAGGGCTCCCAGAGCGGAGGCTTGTAGCCGATACCCACACCCTCGATCTTGTGGGGCCCGGCCTGGCCTCCCCCCAGCACCGCGGATTCCGCGGGCTCCACGGCGACAACCCGGACGGCCGGCTTGCGCCGCTTGAGCGCCGTCGCCACGCCGCGGATCGATGCGGCCGTTCCCACCGACTGGACGAACGCGTCCACGCGCCCGTCGGTCTGATCCCAGATCTCGTCCCCGAGTCGCTCGTAGCCCACGATCGAATCCTGGTTGTGGAGCTGGTCGGTCCAGTACGTGCCCGGCGCGCGGCTCAGCTCACGCGCGGACTCGATCATGTCGAGGATCAGCTTCTTCGTGGTGAGTCCGCCCTCGCTCGGCACGAGCGTGAGCTCCGCGCCGAGCGCCGCCATCTGATCCAGCTTCTCCTTGCTGAAGGCGTCCGACGTGACGATGCGGATCCGGTATCCCCTGGCCGCGCACACGAGGGCGAGGGACGCGCCGGTGCTCCCGCCCGTGTACTCGACGACCGTGTCGCCCGGCCGGAGGCGCCCGTCGTCCTCGGCGCGGGTGATCACGGCCTGGGCCATGCGATCCTTCATGCTGCCGGTCGGGTTCTCCCACTCGAGCTTCGCGAGCACCGTCGCGCAGCCGGGAGGAACGACGCGCGACAGGCGCACCAGGGTCGTCGCCCCCACCGCGTCGAGAACGCTCATGGGAACGGCGGGCTTCGCGGGAGTCATCGCGCGACCCTACCCCAACCGAGGCCGTGAATCGAGGGCTGGACACCGCCCGGCGGTCAATATATCATCAAGATATATGCGCGCCGGCTCGAGCACCACCCCCTACGCCGTCCTCGGCCTCCTCCGGATCCGCCCCATGTCGGGGTACGACCTCAGGAAAGAGGCGGCGACGAGCGTCGGCTTCTTCTGGTCCGAGAGCTACGGCCAGCTCTACCCCGCGCTCAAGAGTCTCGCCGCCGCCGGCTTGATCCGCCGCCGTCCGGGGGGAGCGATCGGCGGACGGGAGCGGCAGGTCTACGAAATCACGCGGAACGGGCGCGATGCGCTCGCGCACTGGCGAGCCGAGCCGCCACGCGAAGCGCCGGTGCGAAGCGAGCTCCTGCTCAAGCTCTTCCTGGGTGACCGGGCCTCCACAGGTCCCGAGCTCGCGTGGATCGATGCCCTCGCCGCGCGGGAGGCCGCGGCCCTTCGCGAGTTCGGCCGCATCCGACGCGAGCTCGAGCGCCAACCCGGCCACCCCTCGCTCCCCTTCTGGCTCATCACCTTGAGCTACGGGGAGCACCGCTCGCGCGCCGTGCGCCGCTGGTGCGCCGAGACGCGTCGCACGCTTCGCGCGCTCGCCAAACCCGCGGCGCGCAGGAGAACCCCATGACCGAGCCCCGCCGTCCGCTCATCGCGTCGCTCCGACACACCGCGATCCTCACCGCCATCGTGCTCGGCGTCGCCGCCTATGGGATCTACGCTCAGGCCACGTCGCCGGCCGCGCCGGATGCGCCGGTCCATCGCGGCTCGGCCCTTCCCCTCTACCTCACGCTTCTCGCGGCGGAGTGGGGGCTCGTGCGGTACGTCATGGTGGGTCTGCGAACGACCGGGACCCGCGTGCGCGATCTCGTGAGCGCGCGATGGTCCGGTCCGGGCGACGTGATCCGGGACGTGGCCATCGGCCTCGCCTTCTGGGCGGCCTGGACCGCGGCCGCGTCGCTCCTCGCCCGCGTCTTCGGTCCTGACCCCAAGTCGGTGCAGGCGCTCCTTCCACGAGATCTGCCCGAGTCGGTGGTCTGGGTCCTGTTATCTCTGTCGGCGGGATTTTGTGAGGAAGTCGTGTTCCGCGGCTATTTCCAGACTCAGTTCCGAGCGCTCTGGGGGCGTCCGGTGCCCGCCATCGCAGCGCAGGCCGTGATCTTCGGCATCGCGCACGGGTACCAGGGGGTCCGGCACGTGATCGTGATCGCGATGTTCGGCGCGCTCTTCGGTCTCCTCGCCCACTGGCGGAGGAGCCTCGCTCCGGGAATCGTCGCGCACGCGTGGACCGACATCGTGGCCGGACTCATCGCGCGCGGCTAGGGCGCTAGGCCAGTCTCTCGAACGTGAGCGTGCGTGAGATCGGCGTCCCGTCGGCCGCGTTCGTGTTGAGCCGGATGATCAGCCGGCCCCCAACCACGCGGACCTCGCGCACGAACGTCTTCCCGATGTTCGCCGGCGCGAGCGACGCTTCCAGCTTCACGATCACCGTCCCCCGGGTCGCGTCCAGCTCGTACGTTCCGAAATAGGCGTCGTAGCCGCCGACCGCCGCCGTGTTGTTCGCGCCCGGCGGAGATGCCGCGGTGCTCGCGGGAGCTTCGCCCTCGAGCTCTCGCCCTCGCCTCATGAACTGCGCCGAGAATCGCTTCGGCGCGAAGCTCAGGAATCCCAGCGGCTGCGCGCCCAGGATCGGGCAGACATGCCGGTTTCCAGTGTCGTCATCATCGAGGCGGGACAGAAGCCACCACGCGCCGAGAATCTCCGACGCGAGGTCCGCACTCGGCGGCGGGAGCGGCTCGGGTTTCATGCGGGATAGAGGTCCGGCCGGTACCGGCGCGCGCAGAAGGCGGTGGCCCGCGAGAGGTCGACGTCGTGCACGAGGAGGCGCTCCTCCCCGTAGGGAACGTACGCGACGCAGGCGCCGTCGGGATCGATGAGGCTCGTCGCGGACTCCTGGTGTCGCATGGCGTAGTTCACGCTCGCGAAGTAGACGGTGTTCTCGACCGCGCGAACGATCATGGCTTTCTCGTAGTACGGCGCCCTGGGATCGCCCCAGAACGAAGGCGTCACGCCCGCGGCGTCGCCGCCTGTGAGCTGCGGATGGAATACCACGTGGGCGCCGCGCACCGCCGCCCATCGCGTCGCCTCGGGATAGCGCCAGCCTTCGTGGCAGATCGTGACGCCGAACGTGAGCCCGTCCACTTCGAAGATGCGGCGGGTACCTTCCGGAACGAAGTACGGCTCCTCTTCCACGGGGATCTGGTTCTTCGGCTGAAAGCCCAGGTCGTCCCCCGCCCTCGAGATCACGAACGCGACGTTGTGAATCCCGAGGCGTGATTCCCACTCCATGCCGACCACCACGGCGACACGATTCGTGGCCGCGGAAGCGCGGATTCGCTCCAAGGCGGCTGCCTGACGTCGCTGATCGTGCGGGGGAATGTCCGTCCCCTGGCCCCGGAGACCTGGGACGTAGGTCTCGGGAAAACAGACGATCGAAACTCCCTGCTCTCGCGCTTCGCCCAGCACTCCCTCGAGCCTCGCGAGCCGTTCCTCGACCGACGGAGCGTTGCGAACGGACGCGAGTCCGATCCGAACGATGCCGGGCGCGCCCATGGTTCAACCTTAGTGCCCTGCGCCGCGGACGTCAGCACCAATCTGGGCGGCGTCCGCGGCGGCGCCTTGCATCACGAGCCCTTCTGGAACCAGGGCTCGAATTCCGCCTGGATGAACTCCTTCACTCCGTCCCGTCCCGTGAGCCGGAGCCACGTGGCTCCACCCTCCCGGTCGATCTTGAGCTCCAGATCGAAGAAGGGACAGCAGAGGCGCTCCTGGAACATCCACGCCGAGAGCGCCTGGTACGTGGCCCGGTCCGTGGGGAACGCGAACTCGTACCCATTCGAAAGCTCGTGGATTCCCTTCAGACTCGCGCGGAGTCGAGGACCGTACTCATCGAAGTGCTGCTTCCGCTCCGCCGGACTGAGAGCCGACATGGAGCACGCGAAGGGGGATTCACGTCCGTGCTCCTCGGTGGGGGCCGGCGACGTGGCGCCTGCCAGACTTGGCGCGGGTGCGAGGAGCATGTCGGTCAGAGCAAACACCGCGACGAACAGCAATGCGGTCGAAACAATCCTGGGTACGGTCATGGCTCGGTCCTCCTCCGCTTCGGTCGCGCCGGCGCCTTCGGACGGCACCCGGTCGCGACCCGGTTCGAATGGCCACTGTCGAGGAGGCGCGTGACGAGCACGCAATCCCCGCGGCAGCGGCAGCCCTGGAGGGCATCGAGGAGCTTCCACGCCCGTTCGAGATCTCGAAGCTGGCTCGACACCTCATCCCGCTTCGCCCGGAGCCGCGCACGCATCGCTGCGGTCGGGATGCGGAGATCCGCAATGGCGCCGAAGCCTTTGAGCTCGCGGATTCCGAAGCCGACGGATCGCAGCGTACGCACCAGCATCACCCGCCGGATCGCATCCACGGTGTAGAGCCGGTGGCCCGCCGGCGATCGACTCGCCCGGGGGATGAGACCCGCGCGTTCGTAGTACCGGAGCGTGTGGACGCTGACTCCGGTCCGGGCGGCGATTTCACGAATGGGAAGAAACGTCTCCATCAGCCCTCCACGCAGGACCGTACGGTTCGAGCGCGCTCGAACGTCCAAGGGAATTCTTGCGGGCGCGTCCGGGCGGGTCTAGCGTCGATTTGAGATCAGGCCACCCTGCACACCGTCGAAAGGAGCCCGCCATGAACGTGACGACGTCGCTCAAGGAGCGCGCGGTGACCTTCCTCGGGCTGGCGGCGGCCGGCCGCGTGGACGAAGCTTACGCTGACTACGTGGGACCCGGCTTCCTCCACCACAATCCGTACTTCCGCGGTGACGCCGCCAGCTTGAAGGCCGGGATGGCCGAGAACGCCTCCCGGAATCCCACGAAGACGCTCGAGGTCCAGCGCGCCCTGGAAGACGGCGATCTGGTCGCCGTCCACTCCCACGTGCGGCAGAAGCCGGAGGATCCGGGCGCTGCCGTGGTCCATCGCTTCCGCTTCGAGAACGGTCGGATCGTCGAGCTCTGGGAC
>DATEOQ010000341.1:0-3164 GCA_035273905.1 Candidatus Eiseniibacteriota bacterium
GAGTGGGTCGACGACGTCCGCCGGCTGCGGATCCGGACCAACGCCGACACCCCGGCCGACGCGCGCTCCGCGCGGGCCTTCGGCGCCGAGGGGATCGGCCTGTGCCGCACCGAGCACATGTTCTTCGCCCCGGACCGCATCCCCCACGTGGTCGCGATGATCCTCAACGCGCAGCGCGCGCGTGATGCGAAGGTCCGGATCGCGCGGATCGAGGCGGAGCTCACGGAGGCGCCGCGCTCCGAGCGCGCGCGCCTGAACGCCGAGCTCCTCCGGGAGCGCCGTGAGTCCAAGCCCACGATCCAGGCGTACGAGGGGGCGCTCGCCAAGCTCCTTCCGCTCCAGCGGGCCGACTTCAAGGGACTCTTCCTCGCCATGGAGGGCTGCCCGGTCACCATCCGCACGCTCGATCCTCCGCTTCACGAGTTCCTCCCCAAGCGCGCCGAACTTGAGGCGGAGCTCCGCGAGATGGGGAAGAAGAGGACGCCGGCGCGCCGGAAGGAGATCGAGCGAACGCTCGCACGGGTCGAGGAGCTCCACGAGTTCAATCCGATGCTCGGATTCCGCGGCTGCAGGCTCGGCATCCTCCACCCGGAGATCACGCGCATGCAGGCGCGCGCCATCTTCGAAGCCGCGATCCAGACGCTGAAGGCGGGGAAGCGCGTGATCCCGGAGATCATGATCCCGCTCGTCGGAGACCCCGAAGAGCTCCGCCGCCAGCGCGCGGAGGTGGAGGCGGTCGCCGAGGAAGTGATGCGCAAGGCGGGGGTGACGATCCCCTACACGATCGGCACCATGATCGAGGTGCCGCGCGCCGCGGTGCTCGCCGACGAGATCGCGCAGCACGCCGACTTCTTCTCGTTCGGAACCAACGACCTCACCCAGATGACCTTCGGCTATTCGCGCGACGACTCCGGCCGCTTCCTGCCGGAGTACGCGAACTCCGGGATCCTCCCGGGTGATCCGTTCGTCTCGATCGACGTGAAGGGCGTGGGTACGCTCGTCCAGCGGGCGGCGTTCGCGGGGCGGCGCGCCAAGCCCGGCCTCAAGATCGGCATCTGCGGCGAGCACGGCGGAGATGCCGCCTCGATCGATTTCTTCGAGGACGTGGGGCTCGACTACGTCTCCTGCAGCCCCTTCCGCATCCCGCTCGCGCGGCTCGCCGCCGCGCGCGCCGCGCTCAAGCGGAAGTGAGCGCCGCCGCGGCGTTCACCGTGGACTGCGTCATCCCGGCGCTGAACGAGGCGTCGTCGATCGGGCGCGTGCTCGACGAGCTTCCGCGGCCGCTCGTGCGGCGGGCCGTCGTCTCCGACAACGGCTCCTCGGATGGCACCGCGGACGTGGCGCGCGCGCATGGCGCGCTGGTCGTCTCGGAGCCGAAGCGGGGTTATGGCGCGGCATGCCTTCGCGGGATCGCGGCGCTCGAGTCCGATCCGCCCGACGTCGTCCTCTTCCTCGACGGGGACCTGAGCGACGATCCATCCGAGGCCGGATCCCTCGTCGAGCCCATCCGCCTGGGACGCGCGGATCTCGTGATCGGCAGCCGGACGCGGGGCGTCCGGGAGCCCGGGGCGCTCACGCTGCAGGCCCGCTTCGGGAACTGGCTCGCGACGCGGCTCATCCGCTCGCTCTACGGCGTCGGCTACACGGATCTCGGTCCGTTCCGGGCGATCCGGTGGGATTCCCTCCGTGGGCTCGGGATGCGAGACCGGGCCTTCGGGTGGACGGTCGAGATGCAGGTGAAGGCCGCCCGGCGGGGCATCCGGGCCGAAGAAACCCCGGTCCGCTACCGCCGGCGCGTGGGCCGATCCAAGATCTCGGGCACCGTGTCGGGCTCGGTCCGGGCCGGGGTCGCGATCCTCGGCACCATTGCCGCGGAAGCGTTTCAGGGCGGTCGCCTTGAACCACCGGGGTCGACCCTGTAGAATCCCGCCATCTTGCGAACGAACCCCCCGAACCCGAATCGAATCCTCCCCGTCGCCCTGTTGCTCGCGCTCGCCCTCGGCGCGGTTGGCTACACGCCGCCCCCGCTCTTCCGGCGGGACGTGAACCTCCAGTCGGCCGAGACTTGCAAGCAGTGCCACCTCGGGATCACCGAGTCGTGGCAGAGATCGGCCCACTCGAAAGCCGAGCGGTCACAGAATCTTCTATTCGGGCGGATGTACTTCCAATCGCTCAAGACGACGCGGGGCGGTACGTTCCTGAATTGCGGACCCTGCCATGAGGCCACGACGTACGTGAACCAGGACTTCAATTTCGTGCGCGACGTATCGCACGAGGGCGTGAGCTGCGTCTACTGCCACATGGTGTCCGCGCCGGGCCCCTCGACCGGGAATCCGCCGTTCGAGCTGGATCTCGGCAGCTATTACGGCTCCATCCGCAATCCGGTCCCGACCAACTCGCACAAGTCGGAGTACTCGACCTACCTGCGCACGTCCGGATTCTGCGGCGGCTGCCACGCGTACAAGAACCAGAACGGCGTCACCATCAGCGATACGTACGCGGAGTGGAAGGCGTCGAAGTACGCGAAGCAGGGGGTGAGCTGCCAGACGTGCCACATGCCGGGTCAGCCGGGACGCGTCTCGTACCTCGGCCCGTCGCGCCCGAAGGTGCCCGATCACTCGTTCAGCGCGGAGATCGCCGAAATGGCGCAGCCCGGACCGGCCGAGACCATGGTGCTCCGCGGGACCAAGAGCGCGTCGGGTGATTCGCTCACGCTGTCGGCGGTCGTGACCAACACCGGCTGGGGCCACTCGCTCCCGACGGGCAACGATCAGAACATGGTCATCGTCCGGATCCGCGTCCTCACCGCGGACGGCGCGATCGTCTGGGAGAACGATCCCTTCACCGAGTGGAACAACTCGGTGTTCGGCATCATCCTCGAGGACGAGCTCGGGAACTGGCCCGTGGACACCTGGATGGCCACGAAGGTGCTCCAGAATCGCCGCATCAAGGCCGGCGCGAGCGCCACCGCGCGCTACCGCGTGGGCGTCGGCGGCCACAAGGGCCCGTACAAGGTCGAAGCGCAGCTCCTCTTCCGCCGCGCGCGTCCCAGCACCATCGAGAGCTACGCGCTGGACGAGACCACGTTCGGATCCGAGCGCGTGCTCGCCGAGGCGTCCCTCCGCGTTCCGTAGCCGTGTTCGCCGAGGACCTCCTCCGGGACC
>DATEOQ010000342.1:0-3841 GCA_035273905.1 Candidatus Eiseniibacteriota bacterium
CCTGGACGCGGAGATCCTCACCGCCCCGGCCGAACTTCCGATTGCCGGAGCCGTGCGCGCCCGCCTGGGCGCGGAACAGCGTGCGGGACTGAAAATCGAGCAGCGTGCGCATGTGCGGATTCACGACCAGGATGACGCTTCCCCCGTCTCCTCCATCGCCGCCGTCCGGTCCCCCTTTGGGGACATACTTCTCGCGCCGAAAGCTCACGCAGCCGTTTCCCCCGCGTCCGGCCACCACGTGGATGGACGCGCGGTCCGCAAACATCCGGGCGCCCCGCTAGTCGAGCGCTTCGATGACTGCGTCCGCCGCGGCCCGTGTGCCCACGGCGGTCGGATCGTCGCGGCGCGGCTTCATGTCGTACGTGACCCGCTTCCCCTGCTTCACCACCCCGGCGACGGCGCGCTCCAGGCGGTCGGCCGCGTCCTTCTCGCCCAGGTGCCGGAGCATGAGCATCCCGCTCAGGATCATCGCGAACGGATTGACCTTGTCCTGACCCGTGTACTTGGGCGCGCTTCCGTGCGTCGGCTCGAAGAGCGCCGCGTCCAGGCCGATGTTGGCGCCGGGCGCCATGCCGAGCCCGCCCACGAGTCCCGCGGCGAGATCCGAGATGATGTCGCCGTAGAGATTCGGGAGCACGAGCACGTCGTAGTTCTCGGGCGTCTGGACGAGCTGCATGCACATGTTGTCGACGATGCGATCCTGGAACTCGATGCCGGGGAATTCCTGCGACACCCTGCGCGCGGTCTCCAGGAAGAGGCCGTCCGTGTTCTTCATGATGTTGGCCTTGTGCACCGCGGTCACCGAGTGGCGGCCGTTCGCGCGCGCGTAACGGAATGCGTGGCGCACGATGCGCTCGGTGCCCGAGACGCTGATCGGCTTGATCGAGATGCCGGAGTCCTCCTTGATCTCGCGCTTGGATTCGCGACGCACGAGCTCGCGCAGCGCCTCGGCTCCGTGCGAGCCGACCGGGAATTCGATCCCGGCGTAGAGGTCCTCGGTGTTCTCGCGGATGATGACGAGGTCGATCGCTTCGTACCGCGAGCGCACGCCCGGATAGGACTTGCAGGGGCGCTCGCAGGCGTACAGGTCGAGCTCCTTCCGAAGCGCGACGTTGACGCTCCGGAACCCGGAGCCGACCGGGGTGGTGATGGGGCCCTTCAGGCCCACCTTGTTCTTGCGGAGCGATTCGAGGACGCGGTCGGGGAGCGGCGTCCCTTCCTTCTCGTAGACATCCGTGCCGGCGTCCTGCACATCCCAGTCGAACTGGATGCCGGTGGCTTCGAGAACGCGGCGCGTGGCTTGCGCGAGCTCCGGGCCGGTGCCGTCGCCCGGGATCAACGTCACGCGATACGCCATGGACTCCCTTCCTGATCTGGATGAGGCTTCAATGGTAATCGGAAGAAATTTTGCGAGTTAGAACTGCCGTTCGTACCAGCGAGGCGGGCTGACGGGCGGCGGCTCGATCTGCGGGCAACGTAGCAGAGGAAAACGCGGAGAGTCAAAAGCTTTCGCCGGTTACCCCGTCTTGGGGGCGCCCTCCTTCGGCTTCGGCTTGGGCTTGGGTTCATCTTTCGCTGGAGCCGAACCGCCCGACTCCTTTTTTTTCTGCTCCTTATAGTCTTTGGACCGGTAGTCGGTGATGTAGAAGCCGCTCCCCTTGAAGATCATCCCGGCGCCCGCGCCGATCAGCCGGCGCACCTTGCCCCGGCAGGTCGGGCAGCGCTTCTTCGGCTCGTCGGTCATCTTCTGGAACACCTCGAACCGCTTCCCACACTTCAGACACTCGTATTCGTACGTCGGCATCGATCCTCCATCTCAGAGTCCCTGGAACGCGGCGAGGAGCCGGTCCAGGCCGTCCTCGATATCGCGCTCGGAGACCGCGTAGCTGAACCTCAGGTGCCCTTCCATTCCGAACGCGGAACCGGGCACGCAGACGATCTTCGCCTCATCGATCAGGTAGTCGCAGAGGGTCGCCGAATCCGTGACGCCGTTTCGCGCCCCCCGGATCCGCTCGCTCACGTCCGGGAACGCGTAGAACGCTCCCTCGGGCTCCACGAGGCGCACGCCCTCGATCGCTCGGAGCCGCGCCACCATGAGGTCCCTCCGCGAGGCGAAGCGGTCGCGCATCGAGAGCGCCGTTCCCCGGTCCCCGGTCAGCGCTTTGAGCGCCGCCTGCTGCGACACGCTCGATGCGTTGGACGTCATCTGCCCCTGCAGCCGGTCCATCCCGTCGGCCACGTCCCGCGGAGCCGCGGCATAGCCGAGCCGCCATCCGGTCATCGCCCACGTTTTGGATACGCCGTTCACGAGAACGGTTCGCTGCCTCAGCTCCGGACCCAGGGAGGCGATGGACACGTGTTCCGCCTGGCCGTACACCAAGGTCTCGTAGATCTCGTCCGAGAGGACGAAGAGGTCGTGTCGCGCGACGAAGTCGGCGATGGACTCGACCTCCCGGCGTGTGTAGACCGCGCCCGAGGGATTGTTGGGGCTGTTGAGCACGAGCAGTCGCGTTCGCGGCGTGAGCGCGCGCTCCAGGTCGGCCGGGGTGATCTTGTATCGGCCCGGCGCGGGCTGTACCGGCACCGGGGTCGCGCCGATCAGCCGGACGATCTCCGGGAACGTGACCCAGTACGGGACCGGGCAGAGCACCTCGTCCCCGGGCTCGAGCAGGGTGAAGAGCGCGTTCCAGATCGCGTGCTTCGCCCCGTTCGAGACCACGATCTCCTTCGGCTCGTACGTCACGCCGTTCTCGCGCGCGAGCTTCGCCGCGATCGCTTCGCGGAGCGCTACGACGCCGGCCACCTCGGTGTAGCGGGTATGCCCGCCCTGGACGGCCTCGACCGCCGCCAGGCGGATGTGCTCCGGCGTGTCGAAATCGGGCTCGCCCGCGGCGAAGGAGACGACCCTCTCGCCGCGCGCGCGGAGCTCGCGCGCCCGCGCGCTCAGGGCCATCGTCTCGGACGGCTTGAGCGCGCGCACCCGCGTGCTCACCCGGTCGCGCGTGTCGGCGTTGCTCGGGCTCATCGCGCGGCCGGCTTTCGGAGCTTCGTTTCGAGCCGCTCGCGCACGTTCGGCGGCACGAAGGGATTCACGTCGCCGCCATGGCGCGCGATCTCCTTCACGAGGGTCGAGTTGACGTAGGTGTACTGCTCGCTCGGCATCAGGAAGATGGTCTCGATGGTGGGATCGAGACGGCGGTTCATGAGCGCCATCTGGAATTCGTACTCGAAATCCGACACGAAGCGGACGCCGCGGATGATGATCGGGATGCCGCGCCCCTTCGCGTGCTCGACGAGGAGTCCCTGGAACGGCTCGACCGTGACCCGCGACTCGGTGCCCACGGCTTCCTTGATCATCGCGACCCGCTCCTCGAGCGGGAAGAGGACTCCTTTCTCCGGCCGCGGAGCGACCGCGATCACGAGCCGGTCCACGACGCCCAGCGCGCGGTGGATGAGATCGAGGTGGCCGTTCGTGACCGGGTCGAAGGTGCCCGCGAACACGCCGCTCTTCATAGGCCTCCTTGTCCGGGACGCCCTTCTGGGACGTCCACTCGATAGAACGCAACCGCAGTGTCGCCGTAGATCCGGTCGGTCCGGAGCGTGAGCCCCGCCGAAGCGGGCGCTTCGCTTCCCTTCCGACGCTCGTACACGAGGATTCCATTTGCGCCGAGAAGGCCGCCTCGCGCGACCGACTCGACCCAGCGCGCTCCCGCGTCGCCGTCGTACGGCGGGTCGAGGAACACGAGATCCCACGGGCCGTGGAGTCCCGGCGGGAGTCCCCGATCGAGATCGCCCACGTGCACGCGGGCCACACCGTCGAGGCCCAGCTCCGCGAGACTCT